>CAYQVL010000142.1:0-5484 GCA_964420825.1 uncultured Sphingomonadaceae bacterium | reverse complement strand
CGGCCGATCAGCGCCAGCCGGTCACGCGCGCCGACGTAAATGTCGAGCCCGCGGAACAGCCAGCCCGCGCCCTGGATCAAACCGAGATTTTCATAAGCGAGGACGGGGGCTGCCATGGCGGCGACTTAGGAGGGGGTGGGCGCTCCGGCAAGTCGCGTGATTTTGTTCTTGTTCCGCAGACATTATCATTGCGCTGGCACGCTTTCGCTCGTTGAGGCATCGTCGCGCCATGTGGCGGACGATCCTTGTCTATGCGTTGGCGCTGTCACTCGCCGCCGCGCTGCTCGAATGGCTGCAATATCGCTATCTGGTGCGCGCCTTTCCGGGTGAGTTCTATATCGGCTTGATCGCCGCCGGTTTCGTCGCGCTCGGTATCTGGGTCGGCAATCGGTTGACACCGCGCTCGCGCAGCGAGCCGTTCAAGCAGGACAGCGACTATTTCCCGGCCGACAGGACGGCGATGGTGAATCTGCGCGCCAGCGATCTCGACGGCCTGCTCGCGGAGTTCCGCGTCGCGGGGATCGAGATTACGCGCGAAGAAACGATGGACGGCGTCGGCCGTTTCGCCCGCGTCCATGATCCCGAAGGCAATCCGATCGAATTGTGGAAGCCGGTCCAGAGCGACTGAGGGGGGAGCGCGAGGCGCTACATATTTGTCTACGGCGGCCTGTCCGGCGCAATCGCCAGCGGTATCATCGTTGCCACGCTGGCCTTCAACCTGCCCAGCCATCTCCACTCGCTATGGTTCGGTTATCTGGTCATGCTCGTCGCGCTGGTCTCGGCGGCGCTGCTGCGCAATCCGAAGCTGCTTCCGGCGGCGCGCTGAGCCGGGGCTCGTGCGGAACCGGGAATGGCCGAAGGCCAACGCAGGAGTCCAAGGCCACCTATTCATTGCGGCATCGCTGCAACACTGCTGCCTGAACATCGCCGGGCGGCGCTATTCACCGCTTGTTCAATGCTGCCCGGCTATGCCAGCACCCATGTCGATGATCATGCGTATCTTTATTGCGACGGGAGTCGCGGCGATGCTCGCCGTGCCCGGGCCGGTTGCCGCGCAGGCACGGCGCGATCAGGATACGGTGCTCGAAAACCGCCAGCAGGGCCGGGCGATGCCGTTGCGCGTCATCGAACGGCGCGTCATCACGCAGATGCGCGGCTTCGATTATCTCGGCAACCCTATTTATTTCGAGCGCAGCAACACCTATCGCATGACGTTCATGCGGGCCGGAGACGTTATCCGCGTAGAAGTGGATGCGGGGTCGGGCCGGATCACGAACCGAACCGATAGGTAAAACCATATGCGCGTTCTGATTGTCGAAGACGAACCGACCCTAGGGCGGCAACTCAATGCTACGCTCGAGGGTGCCGGCTATGCCGTCGATCTCGCCACCGATGGCGAGGACGGGCATTATCTCGGCTCGACCGAAAGCTACGACGTCATCGTCCTCGATCTCGGCCTGCCCGAGATCGACGGGCTGACCGTGCTCGATCGCTGGCGCAAGGAAGGGATTAGCATTCCCGTCCTCGTGCTGACGGCACGTGATTCATGGTCGGACAAGGTAGCCGGTCTCGATGCCGGGGCCGACGATTATCTCGCCAAACCTTTCCAAACCGAAGAGCTGATCGCCCGGCTGCGCGCGCTGATCCGCCGCGCCTCGGGCAACGCGTCGAGCGAACTCGTCGCCGGCGCCGTCCGCCTCGATACGCGATCGGGCAAGGTTTCGCTCGACGGCGAGCCGGTCAAGCTCACCGCGCAGGAATATAAGCTGCTCAGCTATCTGATGCACCACAAGGGCAAGGTGGTCAGCCGCACCGAGTTGATCGAGCATATCTACGATCAGGATTTCGACCGCGATTCGAACACCATCGAGGTCTTCGTCACACGCATCCGCAAGAAGCTCGGCGCCGAGGTCATCACGACGATCCGCGGCCTCGGCTATGCGCTCGAGGATCCGGGCGAGCGGCGGCCCGAATAACCACCCCGCCGTCATTTCAGCGCAGGCTGGAATCTGTTCCGGAGCTTGCGCAGGCGAGCGGGGAATGGACCCCGGCGTTGATCCTCGATTGGCGTCGTCCGCGACGGGCGGCGGACTGCCGCGCCCAATGGCCTAGGCGATAAGGGCATATGGATCAGCCAGTGAAACCCTCGTCCGAAGCCTTGACCGAGCCGCCGCCTCCGCGCAGCAGGGGGTCGTTGACGCGGCGGATGATCGGCATCGCGGCGATCTGGATCGGCATGCTGCTGCTGACCGGCGGTCTCGCGCTCGATCGCGTGCTGACGCAGGCGATCACGCGCAATTTCGACGCCCAGCTCGAATATGCGTTGACCGCGATGATCGCATCGTCGGAGATCGGACCCGATGGCGAGGTCCGCTTTATCCGCCCGCTCGGCGACCAGCGCTTCCTCGAACCCTATTCGGGCTTTTACTGGCAGGTGTCGGGCGGCGGACAGGAGGCCTTTCGCTCGCGCTCGCTCTGGGATCGCGCACTGCCGATCAGCGACGAGCATAGCGACCGCGACATCCACAGTTTCGACAGCGCCGCCTTTCCCGGCGAGCCGCTGCGCGTCCTCGAGCGCGATGCGCGGCTGCCCGAGGCGGAAACTCCGTTCCGTTTCCAGGTCGCCTCGTCGCGCGAGGGGCTCGACGCGCAAATCGCGGTGTTGCGGCGGACGCTGGTGCGGTCGTTCGCGCTGCTCGGGCTCGGGCTGATCGCGATGGCGGCGCTGCAGGTGACCTTCGGTCTATGGCCGTTGCGCCGCGTCCGCCGGTCGATCGCCGATGTCCGCACCGGCCGCGAGGCGCGGATCGCGTCGGACCTGCCGCGCGAGATCGAACCGCTTGTCGCCGAACTTAACGACCTGCTCGAACATAACGAGAGGCAGGCCGAAGAGGCGCGCCGTCATGCCGGCAATCTCGCCCATGCGCTCAAGACGCCGCTCACCGTTATCCAGAACGAGGCCAGTGCGCCGAGCGACGAGCTGCCGCGTATCGTCATCCGCGAAGCCATCGCGATGCGCCGCCAGGTCGATCACCATCTTGCGCGCGCGCGCGCCGTCGGCAGGCGCGGCGCCGGTCATGCGCGCGCCGTGGTCTGGCCGGCGCTGCAATCGGTCGAACGCGCGGTCTGCCACCTCTATCCCGAGGTCACCGTCGATATCGCCGGCAAGCGCGACGCCGCGGTCCATGTCGAACGCCAGGACCTCGACGAGATGCTCGGCAATCTGATCGAGAATGCCGCCAAATATGGCGGCGGCCGGGTTTTCGTTACGGTCGAAGTCAGTGGGGTCTTCGTCGAGATTTCGATCGAAGATGACGGCAAGGGCATTCCCGAGCAGGAGCGCGCGGCGATTTTCGGCCGCGGCGCGCGGCTCGACACCAACAAGCCGGGGACAGGACTCGGTCTCGCGATCGTCCGCGACGTCGCCGAGATTTACGGCGGTTCGGTGAGTCTCGAAGAGAGCGAGGATCTCGGCGGCCTGCTCGCGCGGCTGAGACTGCCGGCGGCGGCCTAGCCGTCGCGTCCGGCCCCGGTCGTCGATCTCGCGGAACGTCACGCCGAGCCGCCGTCGCGATAGAGGCCGTCTCGCGTCGACGGCAGCGTGATCAGCTTGCCGTTGAGCTTTATCATCGAATCGGCCTGCCGCCCGCCGAGCAGCAATGAGGGAAAGTCGATCTCGGTCATCCGGAACATGCAGCGCCGGGTCACTGCGCCGGCATCGCGCCGTTTTAAAGCTCCGGCTCGCTAGAGCGGATCGGGGGCGTCGAAATCCTCGTTGCGGATTGCGCGGTGGTGCGAGACGACCTCGTCGATGATGATTCGCAGGAAGCGCTCGAGGAAATCGGCGCTGAGCCCGGTTTCAGCGGCGAGCGCATGGAGGCGTTCGACCTGGCGGCGCTCGCGCCCGGGATCGACGGGGGGGACGGCGTTCTCGGCCTTCCAGTGCCCGACCGCGGCGGTGATCTTGAAGCGCTCGGCGAGCAGCGCCACCATGGAGGCGTCGATCCGGTCGATATCGGCGCGCCACTGGGTGAGGGGGTCGTCGGTCATGCGCTGCTCCTGCGTTATCGGGCCTTTTCGCGGGAGCGCGCGTGCTATGCAAGCGAGCCGCTTGCCTTTGCGCGCGATTCCCGCCACATCCTCGCGCTGTCATGACCGCCACCATCTCCCCGATCCGCGGCGACGCGCCGGCGCCTTCGCTCGATCCGATAATGGCGCTGGTTTCGAGTGACCTCAACCGGGTCAACCATGTCATCCTCGATCGCATGCAGTCCGACGTGCCGCTGATTCCCGAGCTCGCGGGCCATCTGATTGCGGGCGGCGGCAAGCGGATGCGGCCGATGCTGACGCTCGCCTGCGCGCATCTGCTCGACTATCCGGGAACGCGTCATCACAAGCTCGCCGCCTGCGTCGAATTCATCCACACCGCGACGTTGCTCCACGACGATGTCGTCGACATGTCGGACCAGCGCCGCGGCAAACGCACCGCCAATTTGATCTGGGGAAACCCGGCGAGCGTGCTCGTCGGCGATTTCCTGTTCAGCCGCTCGTTCGAGCTGATGGTCGAGGACGGCTCGCTCAAGGTGCTCAAGATCCTCTCCAATGCCAGCGCCGTGATCGCCGAGGGAGAGGTCAATCAATTGACCGCGCAGCGCCGCATCGACACCGGCGAGGACCGCTATCTCGACATCATCGGCGCCAAGACCGCGGCACTGTTCGCCGCCGCCTGTAGAATCGCCGCGGTCGTCGCTGAGCGCGACGAGGATGTCGAGGAAGCGCTCGATTCCTATGGCCGCAACCTCGGCATCGCCTTCCAGCTCGTCGATGACGCGATCGACTATGTCTCGGACGGCGAAACGATGGGCAAGGATGTCGGCGACGATTTCCGCGACGGCAAGGTGACGCTGCCGGTGATCCTCGCGCATGCGCGAGGAACCGTGGACGAAAAGCAGTTCTGGCGCGATGCGATCGAGGGACGCAAGGTGTCCGACGCCGATCTCGATCACGCCAAGGACCTGTTGATCCACCACAATGCGATCGCCGACACGATGGAGCGCGCGCGCCATTACGGCCAGCGCGCGATCGACGCGCTCGGCGGCTTCGGCGGCGGTCAGGCCAAGAGCGCGCTCGTCGAAGCGGTCAGATTCGCGATCGCGCGGGCGTATTGAGTTTCCCAAATTAGGTGATAACCCCCGACTTCAGGCGGGTGCCGGCTTCAGCCTTTGACTCGGCCATGGGGGCATTCGACCGGCAGTCACACGAAATTTCATCACCGCTGTCACATCGTGTGGTCGCCCAAGTACCGGTACAAGGTGCTGCATGGCGCGGTACGGCTGCGGGTGCGCGAGATCATCCGCCAGGTCTGCGCGGAACTTGGCGTGACCATCGTCAACGGCGCACTCGCGCGCGATCACGTCCATCTGTTCGTCGAGACACCGCCGCACGTTGCCGTCCGCGACTTCGTGCGCCGCGCCAAGGGCCGCT
>CAYQVL010000141.1:0-5494 GCA_964420825.1 uncultured Sphingomonadaceae bacterium | reverse complement strand
GCTTACCGGGCTGGCGGCAGCGCTGCTCAATCTCGCGGCGCTTCGGCAAAGCCTAGACCTGACCTTCGCCGCTGGCGCGACGGGCACGGCAGCGGCACTGTTCACGGCCATTGCCCTTTTGCTCGTCATGCGTCGGCAAGCCTAGCGGATCGCTCGTCCTCACGCCGCGCTGAGGCATGGCGCGACATCCCGCCGGCGAGGCGGAATCCTATGTCGCATTCTGCGCCTGCCGCGTATCACAACGCGCCGAATTACGGTGATCTCGTTACCTCTGGAGAAACGCAGACTCTCCTTGCCATTCCCCGCCCCTTCGCCTAAGTACGCCGCTTCCGGGGCGGAGCATTACGCTTTCCGCCCCTGATTTATTGCACGGCAGCCGGAGGGGTGTTCGCATTGGGCGGCGCCAGCAATCGGCCAACAAAGGTACAAGAACATGGCTCTTTACGAGCATGTCTTCCTCGCGCGTCAGGATCTGGCCCAAGCCCAGGTCGATAGCCTCGCCGAGGAAGCAACCAAGATCATCGAAGCGAATGAAGCCAAGGTCGTCAAAACCGAAACCTGGGGCCTCAAATCGCTCGCCTATCCGATCCAGAAGAACCGCAAGGCGCATTTCGTGATGCTCCACATCGACGGCCCCGGCACCGTGGTCGCCGAGCTCGAGCGGCAGACGCGGATCAATGAAGACGTCATTCGCTACATCACTGTGCGCGTCGATGAACTCGAAGAGGGTCCGTCGGTAATGATGCGCAAGAGCGATCGCGACATCAAGCGCCGGCCGCGACGCGATGACAACGACCGGGGAGAATAAAAATGGCCCGCCCGTTTTTCCGCCGCCGCAAATCCTGTCCCTTTTCGGGCAAGGACGCTCCCGCGATCGACTACAAGGACGTCAAGCTGCTTCAGGGGTTTCTCTCCGAACGCGGCAAGATCGTTCCCTCGCGTATCACCGCGGTTTCCGCCAAAAAGCAGCGTGAGCTGGCGCGCGCAATCAAGCGCGCCCGTCATCTCGGCTTGCTGCCGTATCTCGCCAAATAGGAGCCGATAGCATGGATATCATTCTGCTCGAACGCGTTGGCAATCTCGGCACCATCGGTGACATCGTTACCGTCAGGGACGGTTTTGCCCGTAACTTCCTGCTGCCCAACAAAAAGGCGCTGCGCGCCAATGCGGCCAACAAGAAGGTTTTCGAGGCCAATCGCGAACAGCTCGAAAAGGAAAATGCCGAACGACGCGAAGCCGCCAAGAAAGAAGGCGGCACGCTTGACGGTACCGCGATCGAACTTATCCGGCAGTCGTCGAACACTGGCCAGCTCTACGGCTCGGTCACCGTTCGCGACATCGTCATGGCGCTCGCCGAAAAGGGCGAAAAGGTCACCAAACAGCAGGTCGTGCTCGAACGCCCAATCAAGGTTGTCGGCGTCCACGACGTCACGGTCTCGCTCCACGCCGAAGTCGATGTTACCGTCAAGGTCAACGTCGCGCGTTCTCCCGAGGAGGCTGAACTCCAGGCGCAGGGCGTCGATGTGATGGCCGAGATGTTCGAACAGGCCCAGGACGATCTCGTCGGCGACTTCAATCCCGACGCCGAGCCTGGCGAAATTGCTGCGATCGACGGCGAAGACGAAGCCTCTGATACCGCCGATACCCTAACTGCATCGGTGGACACTTCGGACGAAGACGGTGCCGAAGATGACGGCGAAAGCGAAAACAAAGACGCCTAGCGGCAGTCTGCAAGACAAGGAGCGGGGCGATGGCGCAACGGATCGAGTATCGGTCTGATGACCATCGCCCGCCTTCGTTGCTGCGATGAGCGAAACCTTTGGCGCGGCCTTCATACGCGATGCGCGCTTTCTGCCACATCAGATCGATATTGCCAATGATCGCGTCCTGATCGTCCAGCTCGATGCCGCCGACTATCATAGCGCGAGCTTTCTCGATCAGCGACTGCTTCAACAGCAGCGCCCGCTCGAATGGGTGCCGTGGGCAACGCTCGAAGCGCTCGGCCCTGAACTGCGCAGCGACGCGCAATTCATCTTCCATATCGGCCATGTCGGATCGACGCTGATTTCGCGCCTGCTTGGCGAATATGACGCGCTATTCGCGTTGCGAGAGCCGCAACTCCTGCGCAGTTTCGCCGACCTCAAACTGATCAGCGGCAAGCCTGAATCGCCCTGGCGTCCGGACCTGCTACCGCCCCGGCTCGCCATGGCGATACGCTGGTTATCGAGAACATTCGCGCCCGAGGAACGCGCGCTGATCAAGGCAACGAGCTTTGCCAGCGAAATCGCCGCCGATGCTGTGGGAGACGGGCGGCAGTCACTGTTTCTGCACGTTTCGCCCGAACGCTATATTCAGACCATTCTCGCCGGCGAAAATTCCCGGCGCGAGCTTGCAATGCTGTCGGGCTCGCGGCTCAACCGCCTCCACGACGCGATCGGCGCGCGGCGATGGAATTTGTGGAAAATGCCCGAAGCCGTCCGCGCGGCGATGAGCTGGGCGTGCGAGATGACCGCGCTCGAGCGCGCCGCCGCAACATTGCCAGATGGTTCGGTACTCTGGTTCGATTTTGATAGTTTTCTGGCCGAACCGTCTGCCAGTCTCGCCGGCATCGCGGCATTTTTCGGCGCCGGTAATCACCCCCAGCTCGCTTCGAAACTCGTCGGCGGACCGATCATGCAACACTATTCGAAGGCGCCTGAACATGGCTATAGTCCGCAACTGCGCGACCAGCTGCTAGCGCAGACAAGCTCTCAACGCAGCGGCGATATCGCCGCTGCGCTGCGCTGGCTTGACGATGCGGCCGGAGAATCGGAATTGATTGCCCAGGCGCTCGATCGCCAGCGGAGACACTAACTATGTTCAAACAGCTCGACGGCCTGCTCAACGGTCCGCAAATGGCCGAATTGCGGCAGATTATCGACAGCGCGCAGTTCGTCGATGGCCGCATCAGCAACCCGCATTCAAAGGTCAAGAACAACCTCCATCTTCACGACCAGAGCGCTTACCAGCGCTCGGCCAAGATACTTGCCGACGCGTTGCTGACACACGAAGACTTCCGCAATTTCGCTTTTCCCCAGCAGATCGCTCCACCACTGATCACGCGATACAAACCGGGTATGAGCTACGGACTCCATCCCGATGCCGCACTTATGCAAATTGGCGCCGGCGCATTGCGCTCGGACCTCAGCTGTACGATCTTTCTGAACGATCCCGCCCAGTATGAAGGCGGTGCTTTGCGTATCGTGCTGGGCAATGCCGAACTGCGCTTTAAGGGGGCGCTGGGCTCGGCGATCGTCTATCCGTCGTCGACGCTGCACGAGGTCGAAAAAGTTGAGAGCGGCGAACGAATTGTAGGGCTTACCTTCATAGAGAGCCAGATTGCGGATACCTCCAAACGCAACCTGCTCTACGAACTCAACGAAGTCGCCGCTTTAGAGGGGAATCGTATGTCCTATGAGAATTTCACCCGGCTACAATCGGTCCAGCAGAATTTGATGCGCCGCTGGTCAGGCGGATAAGTCGGATCAGGTGCCGCAATGCCATTCGGCGGCAATCTCGCCCTGCTCGGCCTGCCCTTCTTCGCGTACCGTCACGCGCGCTGGCTTGACCAGCACGTCTCCGATTTGCTCGCCCTCGCCATCGCCTGGCCTAACCGTGATGGTGATTGCCCCAGCGGTAAACACCCCGCCATCCCGAAGCGCGTCAGCATCGCCCGCAAAGGTGAAATGCCGGAGCGTGCCGTAAGGATGGGCGATCGCATCGCCCTCGACTGCAACGAGCAGCGCCTTGCCGTCGGCTTCGACGCTGCAACCGGCGCCCGGCTCCAGCTCAGCCTCGATCTCGATCGTGGAAACCGGACCAAGGAGCGGCGCTTCATCGAGAGGTTCGCCATCGACCGGCGCGAGAAGATCTGCCTCATCGGCTTCGCCGGCATCGACAGCCGCATCGTGATCGGCCGTGTCGCCCGAGTCCGAGGAGCACGATACCAAGGCTAAAGCAGCCGTCGCCATGAGCCATTTCTTCTTCATTCCTGACATGCACTCATTCCAGTCTTTGCCTTGTTTCGCGTCAGTATCCCATTAGCGAGAGCACTTCCTTACGGCTTCTGTCGTCGTCAAGAAAGCATCCCATCAACCGGCTGGTGACCATCTCCACGCCCGGCGTACGAACGCCGCGTGCTGTCATGCAGCTATGGCTCGCCGCGATGACAACCGCCACGCCTTGAGGCTTCAAATGCTCCCAAATGCAATCGGCGACCTCGGCGGTCAGCCGTTCCTGAACCTGCAGCCGGCTTGCAAAACCGTGGAGGACGCGGGCGAGCTTGGAAATCCCAACGACCTTGTTCTGCGGCAGATAGGCGATCGCCGCCCTGCCTATGATCGGTGCCAAATGGTGTTCGCAATGCGACTGAAACGGAATGTCCTTGAGCAGCACGACCTCATCATAGCCGCCGACCTCCTCGAACGTCCGCGCCAAATGGACCTCGGGATCCTCCTCATAGCCGCGGCAATATTCCTTCCAGGCACGCGCCACGCGCAGCGGCGTATCGGCGAGCCCTTCGCGGCTCGGATCGTCGCCGGTCCAGCGGATCAGCGTTTCGACGGCTTCGCGAACCTCGTCGGGAACCCGAATATTTTTGAAAGGACTTACAAGATCGCCGTCTGCGGCTTCATCAATGCTGCTCATCGGAGCTTCCTTTCAGAAAATTGCCGACATGGCCAGAGACCGCACGTTTCGGTCGCATATGGCGCGCCGGTGATCGCGAACTCCAGTTGAGACGAAGAGTCGAGGAAGAAGCCTAACCCGCGACGGCGCTCTCGATCCATTGCTTGAGCTGCATCTTGGGTGCCGCACCGATCTTTTCCGCGCGCTTTTCACCGCCGCTAAAGATGAGCATCGTGGGTATGCTGCGAACGCCGAACTTCGCTGCGACTTCGGGATTCTCGTCGATGTTGAGCTTGGCGATCGTGACTTGACCCGCCATCTCTTCCGACAGCTCCTCAAGCGCCGGGCCTATCATCTTGCACGGGCCGCACCATTCGGCCCAGAAATCGACGAGGACGGGACCCTCGGCCTGGAGAACGTCTTCGTCGAAGCTGCTGTCGGTAATCGGCTTGGTCGCCATTGGTATTCTCCTCATGTGGTTGCTTACGATGTAGGAGCGCGGGCCGCCCGGCTCAACCGATTGGCGACAAGCTTTGTTGACTATCGGCCAAGCGGGGCTTGTGCGCGGCGAGCAACGGCTGTGGTAGGAGGATGAGCTTGGGGCCAGAGCTGTAGAGCAGCGCCGCCTCGATTGTATGATCGGGAAAGATCACCGCAAGCGCAGCGGTATAGGCCGCCATCTGCCGCAGATGGGCGAGCGGGATGTCCTCAGGCGAACTGGGAACCCGCCGACCGGTCTTGAAGTCGATCACGCGGACATAGCCGTCAGCAACCAATAGCCGGTCAACGGTCCCCGAAATGACGACATCATCTACGACGGCGGCAATCG
>CAYQVL010000140.1:0-5529 GCA_964420825.1 uncultured Sphingomonadaceae bacterium | reverse complement strand
TCTTGTCACCGACCTGGCCGAACGGATCGGAGCGACGCGCATATTCATTGAGGAAGGTCGAAGCGCGCTGCGTCGCAAAATCATAGGCGGTGAGCCAGTTCTCGCGCATCAGGACCGGGTCGAGCGAGACCGAACGGACGTTCGAGATAAATTCCGCCAAATGCCAGGCGATCTGCGGATCTGTGGGTTCATAATCGGCCTCGGCGGGAACGACCGCCCTCGCCTCGCCCAGGCGGTCCACTTCGACGACATAGGGGGTGACGCGACTTTGCAGCGACTGCCAGACAAGCGCGGAAGACAGACCGGCAGTCAGGATAAGACCGCCGAACGCCATCAACCGCCAATTCTTCGCCTGGACGCGCGCCGAACCGATCCGCTCGTCCCATAATTGGCCCGCACGCTGATAGGGAGTCTCGGGTTCGGGTGTCCTGCCATAGCGCTGCACGGCTCGTTTGAATCTCATCGCTTCAATCCTTCTCGCTGATATCAGGGGCGGCAGATGCGCCGCCCCGGTCTCCTTCGCGCATCGCCTGAACCGCGACATGGCGGCGATGGCGCGAGGTTTGTTCCGAGTGTAGCTGGCGCGCCCAGGCTGGCGCTGACTCCCCACCATCGCCTGATCTGTCTGAAGCTGCGGCCGATCCGGCGTCGGGAGTTGTGGCAGCCCAAGCGGCATGACGACCGCGCGCCGCGGCAGCTTTGAGGCCCAGTCTGTTTTCGATGCCGCTCGCCATTGCGCCCTTGGCCGCGCTCGCCATGCCGCCTAGGCTCGTGCCGCCACTCTCGCGCCCGAGCTTGGCAGCCGTCGAGGCTGCCGATCCCATGGAGGTGCCGGCGCGCACGGCGCCAAGACCCGCGGCCGCAGCGGCGCGCGTGGTGGTAACCGCCGCGCCGCCGCCGACAGCCAGCGCGGCACCGGCGCCGATCGCCGTCCCTACCGCTGCGCCCGCACCCAGTTGCGGTGCGCCCGCGACAAGGCCGGACGCGATGCCGGGTCCAAAAATCCCAAGCCCGAGCAAGGAGAGCGCAGCCAGAACCAGACTCATCGCCTGGCCTATATCGGGTTCCTGGCCCTGCAGCGCGGCGACGAACTCGGCAAAGAAATTGGCGCCGATACCGACGATGATCGCGAGCACCATCACCTTGATGCCCGAACTCACCACATTGCCGAGTACGCGCTCGGCCAAAAAGCTTGTCCGGTTCCACAGCGCGAAGGGAACGAGCACGAACCCTGCCAGGGTCGTCAGCTTGAACTCAATAATGGTGATGAAGAGCTGGATCGCGAGGATGAAGAAGGCGAGGATCACGACGAGCCAGGCGACAAGCAGCACCATGATCGTCAGAAAGTTGTCGAAAAAGGTCGTAAAACCGAGCATCTGCGATGCCTGATCGAGCAACGGCCAGGCTGCCTCGAAGCCGATCCCGGCAAGCCGTCCGGGGCGCAGCAGATCGTCGGCGGTGAGCGATCCGCCACCGGCGACAAGCCCCAATCCGGCGAACGACCGGAAGATGATATCGGCCAGCGTCGAGAAGCTGTTCAGGATCAGCGCGAAGGCGCCGACATAGAGGATCTTTTTGAGGAATTTGCCGAGAACGTCATTTTCGCCGCCGAGCGCCCAAAAGAGACCGGCGAGCGTAATATCTATGCCGATCAGCACGGTGGTGAGGAAGCCGACATCGCCGCCCAGCAGCCCGAACCCGCTATCGATATAGCGGATAAAGGTTTCCATGAAGCGGTCGATGACATTGAGATCGTTCATGCGATGATCCTGGCTCGATCCTCAAAAATTTGATGGGGTGCCGCGGAGCCCGGCCCAAGGGATGACCGGGCCCCGCGGCGAGGCGGCGCGCTTTTTGAGAGGGAGCGGCGCGCCGCCTAAGGACTAATCGCGCGGCGTGTAGGCGCGGCCGGTGCCCAGGAATCGCCGTGTCGCCGCGCGCGCCTCATTGCTCTCCTGCACGCGGCGCGCGGCTTCGACCGCCTCGCTCCGGAACTGCGCAGCCATCAGCTGCTGCAACTGGAATTGCTGTTTTGCGGTGAGCGCGAGCAACTGATTGGTCGCCTGTTGCGCCTGCAAACTCCCTTCGGCGCCCTGACTGCGCGCGATGATCGCGTCCAGGGCCTCAGCGTCCTCCTGGACATTGGCGACGATCTGCGACTGGACGCCCATCGCTTGGCGGAACCCGGCCATCGCCGCATCGAGCCTCGCGCGCGCATTGGCGATACGCTGGTCGGAGGTCAGCGCCTGATCGAATGCGTCGGGGAAGAGCTGGCGGAAGCGCTGGTCGAGCGTATCGAGCCGGAAATCGATGCCCTGCGCCTGCCCCATGAGCCGGTCGATCTCCTGCAATTTCCCGCGCAACCGATCGAGTTCGGGAAAATCGATTTGCGTCAGATTGCGTGCCTGATTGGCGAGCATCTGCGCCTCGTTCTGCAATTGCAGGATCTGCTGATTGATCTGCCGGAGCGTGCGCGCCGCGGTCAGGACGTTCTGCGCATAATTGCTCGCATCGAACACTGGGATGGCCTGGGCCGGCGCGGTCGGAAGCAAGAGCGTCGCACCGCCTGATCCGATGGCGGCGGTGCCGATCAGTGCCGCAACAATAAGCTTCTTCATGGAGAGTCTCCTTCTTCAGGGGCTGGGGGAACGGAAAAATCGGCAAGAAGCTCGGCGGCCCAGTCGAAGCCGGTGGCTGAGAGGAAGCGCGCGGCAAAATCGGCGCTGCCATTCTCTGCAAGGATCGCATCGATACGTTTCTGACTATCGGGATCGGAGGCGCCGCACAGAGCGAGCGCGATTGGGCCAAGGCCAAGCTCGAACAACCGGTTGCCGCGCGCGGACTGGAGATAATAATGCCGTTTCGGTGTCGCCCGCGCGACAAGTTCGACCTGCGCTTCGTTCAATCCGAACCGCTCATAGGCGGCGCGCGACTGCGGCTCGATCGCCCGGTCATTAGGCAGCAAAATGCGCTGCGGGCAGCTTTCGATGATCGCCGGCGCGATGGCGCTGTCGGCGATATCGGCAAGGCTCTGCGTCGCGAAGACGACCGCGACATTTTTCTTACGCAGGACCTTGAGCCATTCGCGGATGCGCTGCGCGAACAGCGGATGGTCGAGAAAGACCCAGGCTTCGTCGAGGATCAGCAAGGTCGGCCGCCCGGTAAAGCGCTCTTCGAGGCGGTGGAACAGATAGGTGAGCACCGGCGCGACGACGCCCGCCTGCCCCATCAGCGCCTCGGTCTCGAAACATTGGACATCGGCAATAGCCAAATCGTCCTCGGCCGCATCGAGCAATCGGCCATAGGGGCCCTCGAGCGTATAGGGCGACAGTGCCTGCCGCAGTACTGATGATTGCAACAGCAGTGACAGACCGGTCAGCGTGCGCTCTTCGACAGGCGCGGTGGCGAGGTTGGACAGCGCCGACCAAAGCGTGTCCTTGACCTCGGGTGTGATGGCGATATTCTCATGGGCGAGCAGCGCGCCAATCCATTCCGCCGCCCAAGCGCGTTCATCGGCGCGGTCGATATGCTTCAAGGGCTGGAAGGCGATTGCGCCGCCGTCGTCATCGTCCCCGCCCAACCCAAGCGCATGATGCGCGCCGCCCATGGCAAGCACCGCAGCACGCGCCGAAAACCCCTTGTCGAAGAGTATGACTTGAGAATCTGCGTAGCGGCGGAACTGGAACGCGAGCAACGCCAACAACACCGACTTACCCGCCCCGGTCGGCCCGACGATCAACATATGCCCGACGTCGCCCACATGCGTCGAAAGCCTAAATGGTGTCGAGCCGCTGGTCAGCGCATGGAGCAACGTTGGGCCATCAAGATGGTCATTGCGCGGCGGCCCCGCCCAGACCGAGGAGAGCGGCATCAGATGCGCCAGATTCAGCGTGTGGACGAGCGGCTGACGGACATTGGCATAGACATGGCCGGACAAGGAGGAGAGCCAGGCTTCCACCGCATTGACGCTTTCGCGCATCACCGTGAAACCAAGGCCATTGACGATCCGCTCAACGGCCCGGACCTTGTCCTCAACCTTGGCGCGATCTTCGTCAGCGACGGTGATCGTCGCGGTCAGATAGCCGAAGGCGACATGGTCGCCGCCCAGCTCCTGCAATGCCAGGTCGGCATCCCCGGTCTTGTTGTCGGCATCGCTGTCCATCAGCTGGACGGGCTGATTGGTGACCACCTCGCGCAAGAGCGCCGTCACCGACTTGCGCTTGTTGAACCATTGTCGGCGCAGTTTGGTCAGCGCCTTGGTCGCATCCGCCTTGTCGAGCGCGATGAAGCGCGTCACCCAGCGATAGCCGAACCCTTGCGCGTTGAGCGCGTCGAGCATTGCGGGACGGCTAAGGCTGGGGAACCCCGCAATAGTCAGCGTCCGCAGATGCTGGTCGCCGAGCATCGGCTCAAGCCCGCCGATCAGCACCGTGTCAGCGAGCAAGCCGTCCAAATACATCGGCGTATCGGGTAGGGCGACGCGGTGGCGGCGAGTTGAAATACGCCCGTGCAAATAGGTCAGCACCGCTTTGTCATCGAGCGATTCGAGTTCGGGCATAAAGCCGGCCAGCAGATCGAAGGCGCGGTCGGTTTCGGCAACGAACGCCGACAGCACTTGCCGCCAGTCGCGTCCCTTATGATCGTCGCTCCGCTCGACCAACGCTCGGCCCGCGCGGTCTGTTTGATCGGCGGGCGGCATGTAAGTGAGCGTCAGATAGTAACGGCTCTCGAAATGCTCGGCTTTGGCTTCGAACGCCGCGCGGCGCTCCTCGTCGACCAGCCAGGACGCCGCATCGGGGAATTGGCTTGTCGGATAGCCCAGCGCCTCGCGCCGTTCGGCCTCGAAGAACAGTGCCCAGCCCGAACCGAAGCGTTTGAGGACATTGTTGGCGCGCGCGCAGCTTGAAACCAGTTCGGCTTCGGTGGCGGATTCCAAATCCGGTCCGCGAAAACGTGCCGTCCGCTGAAAGCTGCCATCCTTGTTGAGGACGATGCCGGGCGCGATCAGCGCCGCCCAGGGGAGGTGATCGGCGAGCCGGTCGGCGCGGCTGCGATATTCGTGCAGGGCTAGCATGACCAATGGCCTCGCTGCCGCAGATGCCGCGCAAGCACGGGCGCAAAATCGGGATCGCACTTGGCGGCGAAGACGGCGAGCGTATGGCCGAGAGCCCAGACGATGATGCCGGCGATCCATTGCTGGAGGCCTAACCCCAAGGCGGCGGCGAGCGTGCCGTTAAGGATCGCGATCGCGCGCGGCGCGCCGCCGAGCAGGATCGGCTCGACCAGCGCGCGGTGGATAGGCGCTTCGAAACCCTCGATATGGTTTCCAGTCGCGCTCATGCGATCAGCGCCCCGCCGCCAAAGCTGAAAAAGGAGAGAAAGAAACTCGACGCGGCAAACGCGATCGAAAGACCGAAAATAATCTGGATCAGCCGCCGAAACCCGCCCGCCGTTTCGCCAAAGGCCAGGGTCAACCCGGTGACGATGATGATGATCACCGCGACGATCTTGGCGACCGGCCCTTGCACC
>CAYQVL010000139.1:0-5533 GCA_964420825.1 uncultured Sphingomonadaceae bacterium | reverse complement strand
TTTCTTGGCGCGGGGGGAGCAATAGCCATCGGAACTGACTCGAATATCGCGATCGACGCAGCCGGAGAATTGCGGATGCTCGAATATAGCCAACGGCTCGCCCATTGCGGTCGCAATATGCTGGCGAGCGCAGCGCGCCCGTCGGTCGGCGCTACGCTCTTCGGCCAGGCGCACGACGGGGGCGCGCAGGCGCTTGGGATCGCAGCGGGTATCGCGCCGGGCCGGCCAGCCAATATCGCAACGCTCGACGCGAACGCTCCAGCACTGATCGAACGCGATGGCGAGCGGCTGCTCGATTCTTGGATATTCGCCGCGCGCGGCGCTGTCGATTGCGTGTGGAGCCAAGGCCGCCAATGTGTTAGCGGCGGCGCTCATATTGAGCGAGACTTAGTGGCAAAAAACTACAGCAAGATACTTAAAAAGCTTCTATCCTGATGCCGGAATAGCCTGATCAGCTATAGTCGGCCGATTTCGGAAAGAGCTGGACGACACCGGCTTCGTCGATCGCGGGGCGGCAGTCGTCGGGATGGACGAAATCGTCGGCGAAGTAGGGATATTTGACAGGATCAAAGGCTGCTTTGAGCCAATCGATCGCAATCCGCACCGACGGACTGTTACGCGCATCGCGATGAAAGAAATAATACATGTCGAAGCGCAATCGCGAATTGAGGTCGATCGCCTGAAGTTTCGGCGCGATATGTGAAAAATATGTAGGCATTGCCGCGATGCCCGCGCCATCGGCGACCGAGAAATAGAGTGCCGAACTGCTGTTCGTGCGCAGACCTATGAAGCGCTCATTATCGCCGCGTCCGATCATATAATCGAGCATCGACGATTTCACCCCAGGCGCATCCTGTTCGATGAAATCGTGATTGCGGATGTCTTCGAGCGAAGTGGGCATGCCGTTCTTGCGGATATACTCGCGCGATGCGTAGCAGACGAAATGCAGCGTCCCGAGCCGTGATACGATCAGATCCTCATTGCTCGGTATTGTAAAGCCAATGCCGATATCGGCAATCTGGCCGAAATCGCGCGTCAAATCGAAATCGCAGTGCAGCCCCAGCGTCAGTCCGGGTAGCGACTTTCTCAATGTGCCAAGTTGCGGTGTTAACCACAACGATCCAACTGCTTCGCTGCAGGCAATCGTTAACTGCCCGGGTTTGACGAGAATGTCCTGAGGCGCTCCTCCCTGGGCTGCGGCGGCTTCGCCCATCGCGATCGCGCGCTGCTTCATCTGCACACCGGCCTCGGTCAACTCGACTCCGGACTTCAGCCGCCTGAAAAGCTGTGCGCCGATTTGTTCTTCGAGTCGTTTGATACGGTAGCGAACGGTATTGAGCGCGATGTCCATGGTCGCTGCACCGCCTCTAATGCTGCCGGCACTCGCGACGGCCTGAAACGCCTTGACGTCATCCCAATGGTAATCCTGCGCGGTCACCAGCACTCCCTATTGCTTTTTTCGTCCACCCCGGACGAATTTTTGGTTCACCCCTTTGATGGCCGGGCGCGGTAATACCGTTTCGGTCTTCGACCCTTATCCCTTTATGGAGAATAGACTTCGAATGAAACATCAGATCGGTCAAGCATTTGTTGAGTCCTCCACAATCGCCCAACAATTTTCCGGCAAGGTCGGTCGAGCCATCAAGCGTGGCAAACAGGGAGCATATCGACTGAAGTTGGCCGATTGGCAGGAGATCGAGCCATGGATTGACCGAGCAGCCAAGAAATTGGCGTTGGCTTCAACCGATTCGATTCGGGCCGTGCTTGAGCGCAATCCCCATACGATACGGCTGCTGACCGCAGCCGAAGACGATGCGAGTATCGGATTTTTCGCTTATTTACCCCTCAACGAACGAGGCGCCATGGCGATCGTTTCGGGCGAACTGAACGGTGGCGATCCCGATCCCACGATGATCGCCACCGCCGACGAACAGCCCGAGGCTATCTACCTGTGGCTTGTCTACACTCCGGACAGCCTCGGCCGGGCGATCGCCGCGATCGCCAAATGCATCGACGATCTGGTGCCCTATGGCTGCCCGATATTCTCGCGGGCGGTCAACGGCCGGTCCGAGCGATTGCAAAAGTCGATCGGCTTCCTGCCGGCCCAGCAAATCTACCCATTTGCGCCCGAATGGCTGCTTGTTTCGCTACCCCAAAAGGAGTTGCCGGCAACCGACGGCAAGCGGCAACGCCCCTTGATCGAAGTTCGCTGCGCCCGGACGCTCGACGACATGATGCAGGTTTTTGCGGTGAGGTCATCGACCTATCTCTCGGAGCAATTGTGCCTTTATAACGAGGAATTCGACGGCAACGACTTTTGCGCGACGCATTTGCTCGGCCTTGTCGATGGCGATGCCGCTGGATGCGCGCGAATCCGCTATTTCGGCGATCTCGAGCCCGACGACAACGCGATCCGCTGGGGCATCAATCCGATGATCGCGATCAGGCCCGAGGGCTACTGGCAGAGAAAATAGGCCCGCTCGAACTCTCTAATTTCCATGCGTCGGCCGAGCGCGCGGCGCAAATTCGTGAGAATAGCCGGATGGTGCGAACATGAACGCACGCATCCACAATGCTCGGTACATTCAGGCGGATACCAGCCAGGTCGACGATATAACAAGTGCGCTAGCTGCGTGCATGCCATGCGATAGCCCCCAAACGATCGACTATTGGGCATCGTTCAATCGACTCCAATATGAAATCTCGCTGCGCCGCCGGCGCGACGAGATGTTCGGAAAATCCACCTTCAAGGATCCCATCTGGGGTCTGTTTCTAGTGCTTGCAAAGGCCGAATTCGACGGCCGCAAAACCCTGATTTCGGAGCTCGGTCATGCTTCGGAATTGGCCGATGCAGACGTGGCCCAACACCTGGACCATCTGGTCAAAAATGGCCTCGTCTGCAAGGAGCGAGATAGCGCTAATGAGCATCTTGCATCTGCTGTGCTCTCCCCCAGAGCTATCTCGCTCCTAATCGGCTATTTCAATCGCTAGACGATTGCGTTTCCACCGGTAAGCGCGAGCACGGCGAAACTCGCCAGCCAATGCTCACCCATATAGTCTCCCTCGACGTGCGGGAGGCTGGCGGCAATGTGGCGAGAGGCATTAGCCTCGGCTTGGGCGGCGAGATCGGGCGGCAACGCTGCTGCGATACCGCGCCAGCACCAGCCGCGGCTAAGGTTGAAGCCATCGAGATGGGCTATCTTGCCGTCGCTGCGATCGGCCGGCACGGCGGGCACGAACAAACTTGCCGGATCGCCCATGTCGAGCCGCGGCAGAAAGCGCGAAAACCACTCGCGGAAATCGCCTTCGGGAAGCACGGTGCACATGGCGAGCGCTTCGATCATCGCAGAAGACAGAAATTCGTCGCCGCCGGGCTCCCAGGCCTGACAATCGTGGTCGAGCCCGTAATAATAGCCCGCCCGCTCCGCGATGAGAGCGGCCAGCGGCTTATCGAAATCCATCGCCCAACGATGGCCGAAGACCAGTGCGAAAGCGCTGTTGTAATGTGTTCCAGTGCGAATCGGATAACCTTGCTTCGGCAGAAACAATTTGAAGCGTCCGGCAAATTCGCGCGCCAGCGGTTCGAGTGCGGCGCCCCAGACACGGTCGTCATGCCGGGCCGCTTCGCCATGCAGCATTAGCAGCCACGCCCAGCCATAGGGCCGCTCGAAGCCGCCGGAATAGGCGCGATCGAGATAGGCCAGTTCGCCGGCAACCTTTTCCTCAGTCAGCATGCGCTCGGCGAGCGCCTCGATATCGGCGGCAAAGGGCCTATCGGGAAACAAACGGCGAAGCGCCAGCAGCATCCAGTAGCTGTGAACACAGCTATGCCAATCGAAGCTGCCGTAAAAAATCGGATGGAGCGCTTTCGGCTCGCGCGCGTCTTCAGGGCCGTTCAGCACATGATCGAGCTTGTGCGGGTATTGCTGCGTGACATGGCCAAGCGCAATGCGGGCGAATTGCGCTGCGAGGTCGGGCGTGAGATCGCTAGTCACCGGAACGCCAGAAAGTAGATCAGCAGAATATTGCAGGCGAGCAGAGGAACGGCCGTGGCGATCTGCATCCGGATTACTCCGTTCTGGTTCTTCAGTTCGAGCAGCGCAGCAGGGACTATATTGAAGTTCGCCGCCATCGGTGTCATCAGCGTGCCGCAAAACCCCGCGAGCATCCCGATCGCACCGATCACCGGCGCATAGCCACCATAATCCTGCACCAGAATCGGAATGCCTATCGCCGCCGCCATCACCGGAAAAGCGGCGAAGGCGTTGCCCATCACCATCGTGAACAGCGCCATTCCGAGCGCATAGACCAGCACCGTCAGGAAGATGCTGCCTTCGGGAATAACGCCGCGGGCAATTTCTCCGATCACCTCGCCGACGCCGGCCAGCGCAAAGACCGCGCCAAGCGCCGCGAGCATTTGCGGGAGGACCGCCGCCCAGCCGATCGAGTCCATCAGCCGCCTGCCCTCCTCCATCGGCGCAAGCACGGGCGGCTAGAGCCAGATCATGCAGACGACGAGCGCGGCGAGCACACCGATGCCGAGCAGGATAAGCGTCACCCAGCGCGCCTCGAAGAGCCCAGATTCACCTAAAGGCGTAAAATTGTAGAGGATCGTTCCGGCAAAGGCCGTCACCGGTATGATCAACGCCGGGAGGAAGAGCCTGTTGCCGAGGCGTTCGGACAGGCCAAATCGCTCCTCGATCGTGGTCGTAGGCGGATCGCCGCGCCCCAGCATTCCGAAACCCGCGAGTGCGACAAGCAAGAGCACGAGGATACCATTGCCGAAATCGCCGAGGCTCCCTCCCAAGAAAAAGCTGACGGCCAGCAGGCCCCAGAATGCGGCATTGCCGAACCGCTTGCCGTTGGTCCGATCGAGCGCGCTGAGCATCGCGAACAGCGTGAAGGCGCCTCCCGCCAATGCATAGAGCCAGTCGAGGGTAATCATTGCATACTCTCCCCCGCCGCCACCTCAGGTCTCGGAGGCAGGGCGGTAGGGCGCCGCCCAAGCTGACGGTCGAACATCAGCAATCGCGAACCGTGGATGATAAAAGCGCATATCGCTGTGGGGATCGCCCAGACCGAGAGTTCAAGCGGCGTCAGCTCGATTCCATAGCTCTGAAAAACTCCCTGGATGAGCAAGATGGATGCGATTGCCACGAAGATGTCCTCGCCGAAGAACAGGCCGACATTGTCAGTCGCCGCCGACAGGCCGAGGACTTTCTCGCGCAAATCGTCTTCGAGCGCACCGTGTTGTTTTTCGGCTGCGGCAATCGCCATGGGCGCGACGAGCGGGCGAACGGTTTGCGGATGTCCGGCAACCGAATTCAGCCCGAGCGCGGCGGTAATCTGGCGGAAGGCAAGATAGAGCAACAGCAACCGGCCGGTGGTCGCGCCGCGCATCTTTTCGATCACCGCACGGGCGCGCTGCTGCAATCCATAGCGTTCGAGCAAGCCGATCACCGGCAGCACTATCCAGATGACGCTGATATAGCGATTGTCGTTGAACGCCGAACCATAGGCCGAGATCACCTCG
>CAYQVL010000138.1:0-5574 GCA_964420825.1 uncultured Sphingomonadaceae bacterium | reverse complement strand
GCCTCCGCCGCCTCCGCCTCCGCCTCCGCCGCCTCCGCCGCCTCCCCCACCACCCCCGCCTCCGGCGTGTGAGCCCGGTCCGTTCCTCGTGTTCTTCGATTGGGACAAGTCGGACATCCGTGCGGATGCAGCTTCGGTGCTCGATGCGGTCGCAGCGCAGTACCAGACGGGCCGTTGCCCGACTTCGGTCATGCTCGCGGGTCACGCCGACCGTTCGGGTCCGGCAACCTACAACGTCGGTCTTTCCCAGCGTCGTAACGCCTCGGTCCGTTCGTACCTGTCGTCTCGCGGTGTTCCCGACGGCGCAATGTCGAGCGAAGCCTTCGGTGAAAGCCGGCCGCTCGTTCAGACCGCCGACGGCGTTCGCGAACAGCAGAACCGTCGCGTGGAGATCACCTACGGCCCAGGTTCGGGCATGTAGTCTCCGGCGATTGCCTGAAAAGAGAGGGGCTGGTCTTCGGACCGGCCCCTTTTTTTTATGCGGTGTTGAAGGCGGCGCGGAAGAATATGGCGGCGCGCCGCTCGGCTGCCTAGTCGAGCGCGATAAGCGGAGCCGACGAGGGCGCCGTGAATATATCGATCGTCCGCGCAATCATCAGTTCGGTAGCGAAGTGGCGCTCCGCCCATTCGCGGAGAGCGGCGCCGGCGGCGGCGATATCGCCCTCGCGCCGGTCCGCCAGCGTCGCGAGATGGGCCGCCGCATCGCCATGATCGACATGATCGGCGGTTTTCAAGACGAGGTTGGCGCCGTGCGGCGCGGTCGCTTCGGGCGCGCCGCCGGCCGGCGTCGTAACCACCGGCACGCCGGCAAGCTGCGCCTCGATCAGAACATTGGGCGTCCCTTCATGGTGCGAGGTCAGCGCCAGCGCGTCGAATTTTTCGAGCCAAAAGCCGATGTGCGCGCTGCGCCCTACGAACAAGGTGCGATCGAGAATGCCGTTGCGCCGCGCAAAATCCTCGGCAGCGGCGCGGAGAGGTCCGGCGCCGGCGAGGACGAAGCGCGCTTCGGGCCGTCTCCGCGCGAGCGCCGCCGCGATCGCCAGCCAATCGAGCGGGCGCTTGTTGTCGTCGAAACGCATGACGCCGCCCAGGGTAAAACCGCCGCCGGTTCGCTCGTCGAACGCCTGCCAGCGCGCCTCCTCCTCGGCCGAGGCGATCACGGGAAGCGGATCGACGCCATTGGGTACGACGAGCACGCCGCCATGCGGCATTCCAAGCCAATGTTCGTAAGCCTTTGCCGCCGCGGATGAATTGGCGGTGAGAACGACGCCCGGAAGGCTTAGCAGGCCGCGGTAGAGCAAGTCCTGCTCGGGGCGTTGACGGTCGATCCGCGCATTGGGCGGCATCGTCCGCACCGCGAGCACGATCCGCGGCACATCGGCGAGCAGGGCGGCGAGTCCCGCTGCGAGGATCATTCCATCCTGCCAGATCTGGACGACATCGGGCGCATGATAGCGCAGCAATTCGGTGAGTTGGGCAACGCCTTCGCGCATTCGCGGCGGCAGCAGTTCGAGCAGCGGCAGGATATCGGCGACGCGGCTCGCCGCCGGATCGCCGCCATAGGGCTCGGCGCGCAGATAATCGACGACATGGACGCCCGCCGCTTCGAGCCGCGGCAGATAGAAATCGTGCGCGCGACGGGTGTCGAGCTTGCGGCAATAGACGCTGACCGGGCCGATCGGGACGGCGCCCGCGCGCCGCGCCTCGAGCCCGAGCGCGGTGTTGGCGAGTTGGCGCTCGGCGCCGCCGCCGCCGAGCGTGCCGCCGATCAGCACGACCGGACCGAGCGCGGCGCGGATACGCCCGACGCGACCCGATGTGCGCCGTGCGCGGATCTGCCCGAGCAATTTGGCGAGCGCCATGACGCTCGGCCGTTCGCCATGCGCATGGCGGTCGGTATCGCCGAGCAGCGCCTCGATCTCGGCGATCCGACGGCGATCGGCACCGGCGGCGGGGTGCTCGCCGGCGCGATCGAGCACCGCGATCGCGCGCGCATAATCGCCGCGCGTGGTGTACATCTTGGCGAGCTCGCGAAACAGGCCAGGCCGCGCCCGGCCGGGCTGTGCGAAGCGTTCGAGCAGCGCGATGGCGTCCTCGACATCGCCGAGACCGGCGAGCGAACGCGCCGCCAAAAGCGCTATATCGGGTTCGTTTATCGTTTCACTATCAGGGAGATAGCCTGAGATTATCTCCCGAGCCATATCGGCGCCGTGATGTTTGGCGAGGCTCCAGGCGTAGCGCGGCAGGACAAAGGGCGAGAGCGGAAAGCGCTCGAGCATGCGCCGCCAGCATTGCAGCGTCGCGACCTCATCGCCGGTGATCGCGACGATTTTGCCGACATTGACCTGGAGCTGGACGGCGCCGGGAAATTGGGTCGCCAATGCGATCGCGCGCGCCAACGCCCAGGGGGTGAAATCGCCGCGCCCGGTTTCCTCGACGAGCTCGTTCGATTGGGCGAGCGCCTCGCCGAGATCGAGCGCCGCGACGACGGGTTCGAGCAGCGGCGCGGCGAGCGCTTCGCTCAGCGCGTCGGGGGCAGGGGCGGGGCGTGCCGCATAGGCTGGCTTGCTGTCGGTCACGCGCCAATCCATAGAGAGCCGACCGAAACCCGGCAATCGGATCGAGGAGAAAAGGCGCTGGCGCGGTTTCCGAGCGATGCGACGATCGAGCGGCTGACGCGCGCGCCGGTGGCCGGTTTGCGGCTGTGGGCGGCGCGCAAGGCGGCCGATCGCGCGCTGCATTGGGCGGCGTTGCGCGGCGCCGCCGACGATCCCTATGTGCTCGCGCGGCTCGGGCTGCCGACGCTGGCGCTGGCGTGTGAGGCGAAGGACGCCAAGGCGCGTTTCGGGGCGCTGCTGGCGCGGGCGATGCGCGGACAGGGCGATGCGCCGGCCAATGCGCACGCGCTCGACGACGGCCGGCGGCGATTGCTGGCAAAGGCGATTGCCCCGCATGCGCCGGGCGCGGCGGCGAAGTTGCTGCCGGAGGGGGATGTGCTCGCCATTGAGGCGTGCCGGCTCGCCGCCGATGATCTGACCGAAGCGAAAAAACACCATCGACTGCGAAACTCCGTCGAGTGCGAAGCTCAGCGAATTCACCGCGCAATCCGCGGCGGCGATTATTCGACCGCTCGCGAGGCTTTTTTTATGCTCTGCGCTCACCACCATCTGGCGGAATTCGTCGAACCTGGAGATGGTAGTGACTTTTATGGGCGGTTTGCCATCGACGACCTGGAAAGCGCGGTATCCGAGCCGGTCGACGGCCCGCTCGTCACCGTCATCGCGCCTTTCCACAAAAACGCCGACACCATCGCCACCGCGCTGCGTTCGCTGACGCGGCAGAGCTGGCGCAACCTCGAGATACTCGCGGTTAACGACCGGTCGGCCGACGGCGCCGCCGAGATCGTGCGTGCGATGGCCGAGGCCGATCCGCGGATCCGGCTGCTCGCCAATAGCCGCGATCCGGGCGTCTACGGCGCGCGCAATAGCGGAGTAGCGGCGGCGAGCGGCGAATATGTGACCTTTCTCGACGCCGACGACTGGTCGCCCGCCGAGCGCATCGAACGGCAGGTCGCGCGGCTCGGCGATGGCGCGCTGTGCATCGCCAACCATATCCGGATGGACGAGAGCGGCGCGCCGGTCGCGCCGCGGGTGTTTCCGATGGTGCGACCGGCGCCGATCACGATGCTGCTGCGCCGCGAGACGTTGCTCGCCGCCGGGCGTTTTGAGGAGGTCGCTACGGGCGCCGATTCCGAAATGCTCGCGCGGCTCGAAATGCTCCACGGCAAGGCCGCGATCCGGCGCGATCCGGCGGTGCTGCTCGTCGCGCGCTGGCGGCCCGGATCGCTGAGCGATGCGGTCGAGGGCGGGATGTTGGGCAGCGAGCGCGAAGCCTATCGCGCCGACTGGATGTTCCGTCACGCCGGGCTGACGCCGCCGCGCTTGCCAGCCGCGCGCGTGGCCGCCTAGACAGGCGCGTAACAGGCAAAGGGTGCAAACGATCAGCGACAGTGAGCCAGAAATGGACGAGCGCGAGGCGCTGCGTGCGCAATTGCGCGCCGAAACCGCCGCGCGCGAGGCCGCCGAGCGCGAAATCGCGGCGCTGCAATCGACCAAGCGCCATCTCGAACACCGCGTCATTACCGCCAATCGCACGCTCGCTTATGGTCTCGGCAAGGCGCTGATCGAGGCGCGCACTTTCAAGGGGCTGAAAGCGCTCCCGGTTCGTATCCGCCAGTTGCGCCTCAAGCAAAAGGCCAAGCGCCGACTGCGCGTTCCCGATACGCTGCCGACCGGGGTGGCCGCGCACCTTCGCTTGGCCGATGCGGTTCTGGCGAAGGGCCGCGACGAGGGCATCGAGGCCGCCGCGCAGTGGCTGCGCGCCGAAAAGGGCGACCTGCGCGCGAAAGCGCGCGCGCTGACCGAACTGGCATTGACCGCGCTCGACGAAGACGCCGGCCATGCGGGCCGGCTCGGCCTCGAAGCGGCGCGCATCGCGCCCGGCGAAGCAAGGCTAATTGCGCTGATTTTCGGGCTTTACGAATGCGGCCTCGTGGCGGCGCCCGCGGCTATCGCGCGCGAGCTCGCCCTCGACGATCAACTCGCCGCGCCGCAAAAGGCGCTTTTGCGATCGCTCGAGGCCGACGCCGAACGTCTGGATGGCGCAGCTTCCGGTCCGGCGGCGAACCCGCCCGGCTATCAGGGCGACCGCGAACCGGTAGTGGCGATACGCTGTCCTCCGCGCTGGGCCGACGCTCCGCGCGTCGTCGCGGCACGGCAGGCCGCCGAGGCGGCCGGGCTCGGCGTCGCGATCGCCGACACCTTCGACGGCAGACCCGCCGCGGTTTCGCATATCTTCGCCGACACGCTCGACGCGGCCGATCTGGCGGCCAAAGCGCGGCAGGGCGGAACTCCGGTGATTCTCGATATCGCGGGCCTGCCCGAGCCGGCACCGGCGAATCCGGCGAGCGAAGCGGCGCGCGCCGCGCGCCTTCGCCTTCAACACGCCGCGCGAGACGCGACACGGATCGTCGCCCGTAGCGCCGCCGCCGCGGCGGAACTCGCCGCGCTCGCGCTCGATTTCACCCCGCTTTACGATGTGCCGCCGGGCGACGATCGACGGCCCGATACTGCCGAATGCCGCGCTGCGGCGGCGGAATTCGGCCTGACCGACGAAGGGCGCGTGATCGGATGCATTGCCGGCCGTCGCGACGACGCGGGGCTGATCGCCATGCTCGAGGCATTCGCCGCGCTGCACGCGGCCGACGAGGCGGCGCAATTGGCCGTTATCGGCGATAGCGGCGGCGCGCCCTGGCTTGCGCTCGAAGCAGCGCGGCTCGGGATTGCCGACGCCGTCCATATGCTCGGGCAGCCATTGCCGCCGCGCTGGCCGGCGCTGCTCGCGCTGTTCGACATTGCCGTATTTCCCTGCGCGCTCGGCGAGCCGTTGAACGCCGAGGCGCCGATGTGGATGGCGCGGGCCGCGTGGCAGGGGACGCGGATGGTCGCGAGCGAAGCCGCATGGCGCGCGCATACGCATGAGGCGGCCAGCGATCCGCCGCTGCTCCTCGCGACG
>CAYQVL010000137.1:0-5583 GCA_964420825.1 uncultured Sphingomonadaceae bacterium | reverse complement strand
CCGGCAACGGTAAATCAATTTCCACTGCGCCTTGCCTCCCCCGCCCCTGTATAGTTTGTATAGTTATGGCGCTTGCCATGGCTCGCCTCGCGCGCATCGTCATCCGCGATGGTCCGCGCCGCCTATGGCGGCGAGCCGCCGCCGCGCTTCGTCCATGACCCCCGATCGAGCCGAGGGCAGGCGGCGACGCGCCGGCGCCGGACCCTCTCGCCCGAACTCACCCTATCCCCGCCGCCTCGCCCCAATCGCCGCGGCCAGCATCGCCAGCAGCGCCGCGAAGACCATCGGCAGCACATTGCCGAACCGCGAAAACAGCGTCGGCGGGCCCGCGCGCGGCAGCGTTGCATCGATCGTCCCGGCTTCGCGAAAGGGGATCGAATGGGTGACCGCGCCGCCGGCGTCGATCACCGCCGAAATCCCCGTCGGCGTCGAGCGGATGATCGGCATCGCTTCCTCGATCGCGCGCAGCCGCGCCTGCGCCAGATGTTGCGGCGGGCCCCAGGCGCCGAACCAGGCGTCGTTCGACGGGTTGAAGATAAAATCGGGGCGGTTCGCCGCGTCGATCACCTGCCCCGAAAAGATCATCTCGTAGCAGATCTGCCCGCCGGCGCGGCCGAAGCCGGGCAGGTCGATTGTTTGCGGGCCGGGGCCGCGTGAGAAATCGAGATCGCCCGGCGCCAGCCGCGACAGGCCGATCGCCGATAACAGCGGCCGCATCGGCAGATATTCGCCGAAGGGCACGAGATGTGCCTTGTCGTAGCGGTCGAGCAGCACGCCGCGCGCATCGATCGCGTAGAGGCTGTTGTGCGCGCCGGTAATCCGCGGACGGCCATCCTCGCCCTCGCCGACGATCAATTGCGTCGCGCCGAGCATCAGCACATCGTCGCGCCCGAGCAGCGCCGCTATGCGCGAGCGCGCGAACGGATCGCTCTCGATATAGTCGGGCACCGCGGCCTCGGGCCAGAAGATCAGCCGCGGCCGGTCGCCGGTCGCGCCAGTGCGTTCGGCGAGCCGCGCAAAGTTGCGCGCGGCGAATTCGGCGTCCCATTTGTGCGCCTGGTCGATATTGGGCTGGATGACGCGGATCGCGGGCCGGCTGTCGCCCATAGCCGATGTCGAAACGCCTTGCTCGGGCGCCATATCGAGGGCTCCCAAGGCCGCAAATGCGATCGTCGGGGCCAGCATCGCTCCGGCGCTTCGCCACCGGCCGGCGAAGGCGAGAAAGATCGCGCCGCCGGCCAGTATCAGCAGCCCCGAAAGGCCATAGGTGCCGATCCATCGGGCCGAGGCGGGAAGCGCGCGCTGCCAGACGCCGCTGTCGATATCGGTCATCAAGATGGCGGCGAGCGGGTTCCAGGCAAAGCCCGAAAACAGCACCGCGCGCAGATATTCGGTGAGAATCCACGCCGCCGCGAAGACGAGCACGAAGATCGGCGGTGCGCCCTTGCCGGCGCGCCACGCCAAAGCGGCGGCGATTCCCGGATAGATGGCGAGGAAGAGCGAGAGCAGCACGACCCCGATCCAGCCGAACCAGGCGGGCATCGCCGCCTGATAGGTGAACGCCGTCGCAATCCAGTTGAGTCCGATGACGAACTGTCCGGCGCCGAATCCCCAGCCGAGCGCAAAGGCGCCGCGCATCCGCGCCGCGTTGATCGTCAGCGCGATGAGCAGCGCCAGCGCCGCGAGCGTCAGCGGCCACAGTCCGAGCGGCGCGAAGCCGGTTGCGGAAACCGCGCCGGCGAGGAAGGCGATGAGAAATATTTTCATCCGGTCCGGCGCTATTGCGCGCGCGCCCGGACATTTCAATGCGCAAGGCTTCGGCTCCGCGGGTCACGAGGCTATGGCCGCTCGTCCTTTTCGACGCTATGATTGGTGGATGCCCGGCCTCCCGCCCTTCCATCTCGCCTTCGCCGTCGACGATCTCGCCGCCGCGCGGCATTTTTACGGCGATCTGCTGCAATGTTCCGAGGGCCGCAGCGACGAGCGCTGGGTCGATTTCGACTTTTACGGCCACCAGCTCGTAGCCCATCTCGTCGACGAGATGGCCGGAGCGGGCGACAGCAACCCGGTCGACGGCGATGATGTTCCCGTGCCGCATTTCGGCGTCGTGCTCGACTGGGGCGATTTCGAAGCGCTGCGCGATCGTTTGCAGGCCGCGGGGGTCGAATGGGTGATCGATTCGACCGTCCGCTTCAAGGGTGAACCCGGCGAGCAGGCGACGATGTTCGTCCGCGATCCCGTCGGCAACGCGCTCGAGTTCAAGGCTTTCCGCGACAAGGCGCAGCTCTTCGCCAAGTAAAAAGCGCGATCGCTGGGCGACGGGTTCGCGCGGCCCTATTTGCCATCCAAAGCAGTGATGACAATAACGTGATTCGCGCCACGAAAGCGCCAAACCTTGACCGTCGCGGTGTAAACGAGATCCTCAACGGGATCGCGCGGCGCTCACCCGCCAGATGCGATTGCCGACATCGTCGGCGACCAGCAGCGCGCCGGTGCGATCGGCGGCGACGCCGACCGGCCGGCCGCGTGCCTGCCCGTCTTCGTTGAGGAAGCCGGTCAGCACATCGATCATCTCGCCGACGGGCCGGCCGTTCTCGAAGCGCACGAACACGACTTTGTAGCCCGACGGCGGCCGCCGGTTCCACGAACCGTGCTGGCCGATGAACGCGCCATTGGCGAAGCGCGATCCGAGCCGCGTGCGATCGGCGAAGGTCAGCCCGAGCGATGCGGTATGCGGTCCGAGCGCGTAATCGGGAACGCGCGCATATTCGACCATCCTCGGCGTCATCGGCACGACGCGCTCGTCGAGATAGCGGCCCCAATAAACGCCGGGCCATCCGTAATGCGCGCCGAATTCGACCTCGCTCAGATAGTCGGGGACAAGATCCCCGCCCAACATGTCGCGCTCGTTCACGACGGCAAACAACCGCTTGGTCCGGGGTTCCCAGGCGAGCCCCACCGGATTGCGCATGCCGGCGGTGAATATCCGGAAATCGCGGTTCGCGACATTGACCTCGAGAACCGCGGCGCGATTTTCCTCGGCGTTCACTCCATTCTCGCCAATGTTGCTTGTCGATCCGACCGAGACGTAAAACAGGTTGGGATCGTCGGGATGGACGACGACATCGCGCGTCCAGTGATTGCCGCCACCCGGCAGGTCGACGATTTTCTCTCCCTCGCCTTCGATACTCGTCTGGCCCGGCTCAAAGGGGAAGCGAATCAACGCGTCGGTATTGGCGACATAGAGAAAACCGTCGCTGACGACCATGCCGAAGGGCGAATTGAGGCCATCGTCCGCCGTCAGCAGCGCTGTATGTTGATCGGCGGTGCCGTCGCCATCGACATCGCGCAGCAGCGTGATCCGGTCGGCTGAAGGGCCCGCCGCTCCAGCGCGCGTCATCAGCCGCTTCGTCACCCAGCCGGTAATACCGCCCACGTCTCGCGGCGGCGAGTTGGTCTCGGCGACGAGCACGTCACCATTTGCCAGCGTCTGCATCCAGCGCGGGTGATCGAGATCGGCGGCGAACTCGTTGACCGCCAGCCCCTGCGCGGCTGTCGGCATCTCGCCATCGGGCCAGCCGACCGCTTCGGCGACGTTCATCATCGGGATCGTTTCTTCGCGCGGCGGCGAGATGTGCGGTGTCGGGCCGCTTACCGCCTCGACGCTGAGTTCGGCCGGATGCGGGCGCAGCATCAGCCAGCCGATAATGCCGAGAACGGCGATCGCGAAAAGGATCATGATTAGGCGTCGGCGGAGCATGGTTGGGCCTCCCGGCTAGCTAGTCTTGTTGGGCGCCGGCGGATGCAGCCGGAGCTTGGTCACGCGTTTGCTGTCGCTTTCGATGATCTCGAGCGTCCACCCGCTGAAATGTTCGAGCCGCTCGCCCTGATCGGGTACGCGGCCTGCGAGGATGAAAGCAAGTCCGCCGAGCGTGTCTACATCTTCCTCGACTTCACCCAGTCTTTTGTCGATTATTTCCGCAACGTCATCGAGCTCGGCCCGCGCTTCGGCCTCCCAAATGCCCTCGGGCATTTCGGTGAGCAATTCGGCGGCCTCATCGTCATGCTCGTCTTCGATCTCGCCGACGATTTCTTCGACGATGTCCTCGATCGTAACGATCCCCTCGGTGCCCGAATATTCGTCGAGAACGATCGCCATATGCGTCCGCGTCGTCTGCATTTCCGCGAGCAGATCGAGCACACCCATAGACTCGGGGACGTAACGGGGTTCGCGGATGAAGCTCTCGATCGTCGCAGGATGCTCTTCGCCGCTGGCAAGGACCGCAAATATATCGCGGATGTGGATCATGCCGATAACTTCGTCGAGGCTTTCGCGGTAGACGGGCAGGCGGCTGTGCCCGGCTTCGCAGAACACTTTGACGACGGTATCGAAATCTTCCTTTTGCTCGATTGCAACGATGTCGGCGCGCGGTACGCAAACATCGTCGGCGGTTGTTTCGCCGAAATGAAGCAGGCGTTTGAACATCTGCCGCTCGACCGGCGAGAGGTCGCCGTTTTCCGAGGGTATATCGGGATGCTCGTCGAGTGTCGCCTCGAGCTCGTCGCGCAAGCTCGGTTCGTTCTCTCCGCCGAAAAGCAGGCTGCGAAGCCCCTTCCAGAATCGCCCTCGACCATGTTCGGCGGGGGCGGTGCTACTCGAATCGTCGGGCATTGCGGTTATTTATCAGACCTCTTGAATGTCGTGCTTCTCGGCATAGGGATCGGCGATCCCCATCGCCGCGAGCGCGGAACGCTCCAGTGCTTCCATGGCTTCGGCGTCGGCGTCGCCCAGCTCATGGTCATAACCTAGCAAATGCAGCGTGCCATGGACAATAAGGTGGGCGGCATGGCGGTCAATTGATAGGCCCTTGGCCTCCGCCTCTTTCGCGCAAACGCCGTACGCTAGAACGATATCGCCGAGCAGCACCTCGCCGTCATCGCTATTGGCAAGCCCCGCGAGCATGTCGCGCTGGACCATTGGAAAGGAAAGCACATTGGTGGGCTTGTCCTTGCCGCGGTAGGCTGCATTGAGCTTTTGCACCTCGTCATTACCGGCGAATTTGACCGCGATCTCGATTGTTACCGGGGAATCGATGAGCTCGCCATTTGGTGTCTGGCGCAACGCCGAAGCGCATGCTTCAAGCGCAAGATGCCGCCAGTCCGCTGTTTCGTCCCATGGCCCATCGTGCTGGACGCCGACTTCGATCATGCGGGACCCTCATAGGCTTCGACGATGCGACCGACGATCGGATGGCGGACGACGTCGCCGCGTCCGAAGCGGATCGTGCCGAAGCCCTCGACGCCTTCGAGCCGCGACACCGCGTCGGCAAGGCCCGAAACGCCTTCGCCGGGCAGGTCGACCTGCTTGGGGTCGCCGCATACGACCATCCGGCTGTTTTCGCCAAACCGGGTGAGGAACATCTTCATTTGTGCCGGCGTCGTGTTTTGCGCCTCGTCGAGGATGACGAAGGCGTTGGCAAGCGTGCGCCCGCGCATGAAGGCAATCGGCGCGATCTCGATCTCGCCATTGGCGATGCGGCGCTCGACCTGATGTCGGAGCGCCTCGGGGACCTCGACCTGGAC
>CAYQVL010000136.1:0-5631 GCA_964420825.1 uncultured Sphingomonadaceae bacterium | reverse complement strand
TTACCGGCTTTTTGATCATCGACCGTCTCGCGGTTCCGCTCGACGAAGCGCAGCAGGCGATCGGCATCGTGCTGATGGCCGGCGCCGGGGCGACGTTGCTCGCGCAATGGGGGCTCATACCGCAGCTGCGACTAACGCCCAAAAGGCTCCTCTTATGGGGATTCGCACTCGGCGCGGCTGGCTGCATCGTTACCGCTTTCGTTACCAGCCTGCATGGGCTGACGCTCGGTTTCGCGCTCGCGTCGCTCGGTGTCGGGCTTTTCCGCCCGGGCTTTACCAGCGGCGCATCGCTCGCCGTCGAGCGGTCCGAACAAGGGCAAGTCGCCGGCATGGTCGCGTCGGTCAACGGCGCGGCGTTCATCATCGCACCGGCCGCCGGCGTACTGCTTTACGGCCTATCCAAACCGCTGCCCTATGTGCTTGTCGCCAGCCTGTTCATATCGCTGGTTTTTTGGTCGACACGGCTACGCGATTAGCTGAAGTCGCCGCTATCCCTGTTTCGCGGAATTGGTCGGGGTCAGCATGCCGGGCGAGATAAAGCCGATCCCGCCGGGCGACAGCGAGTTCTGTTTGAGCTTGCCCTCGATTTCCTCATATTCGCGCTCGGTCTCGGGCGTCACGCTGGCGCGCGTCTCCTCTAGCGCGTTGAGGAAATTGGCCATCGTTACCTTTTCGGCGTCGAGAGAACCGCGCAACGCGAACAACCCGGCGCGGCGGGTCAGATCCTCAAGATCAGCACCGGTAAAACGCTCGGTACGTGCAGCAAGCACGTCGAGATCGACATCGTCGTCCAGCGGCATTGCCGAGCTATGGATCGCGAGAATACGCCGTCGTCCGCCTTCTTCGGGTACCGGAACGTAAATCAGTTCGTCGAGGCGGCCGGGACGGAGCAGTGCTGGATCGATCAAATTGGGCCGGTTGGTCGCACCGATGACGACGACCGATTGTAACTCCTCTAGTCCGTCCATTTCGGCGAGGATCGTGTTGACGACACGCTCGGTGACTTGCGGCTCGCCCATTCCGCCGCCGCGCGCCGGCACAAGGCTGTCGAGCTCATCGATAAAGATCACCGTCGGCGCGACCTGCCGCGCGCGCGAAAAGAGCCGCGCGATCTGCTGTTCGCTCTCGCCATACCATTTGGACAGCAGGTCGGACGATTTGACTGCAATGAAATTGGCCTGCGACTCGCGCGCCGTGGCCTTGGCAAGCAGCGTCTTGCCGGTGCCGGGCGGGCCATAGAGGAGAAATCCCTTGGCCGGACGGATGCCGAGCCGCCGGAACGCGTCGGGATCCTTCAGCGGCAATTCGATGCCTTCTCTTAAGCGCATTTGCGCGTCTTCGAGTCCGCCGATATCGTCCCAGCTGACATTGGGCGCCTGAACCATAACCTCGCGCATCGCCGAAGGCTGGACGCGCTTGATCGCCTCCTCGAAATCGTGACGATCGACCGAGAGATCGTCGAGCACCTCGGGCGGCACTGTGCGCTCTTCAAGATTCAGCTTCGGCATGATGCGCCGTACGGCTTCGATGGCAGCTTCGCGTGTCAGCGCCGCAAGATCGGCGCCGACAAAGCCATAGGTTTGCTTGGCGAGTTCGCGCAGGCTGACATCTTCGGCGAGCGGCATGCCGCGGGTATGAATCGCGAGAATCTCGCGACGGCCGCGCTCGTCGGGAACGCCGATGATGATTTCGCGGTCGAAACGCCCCGAACGGCGCAGCGCCTCGTCGAGCGCTTCTGGCCGGTTGGTCGCAGCGATGACGATGAGATTGGCGCGCTTCTGTAGCCCGTCCATCAGCGTCAGCAATTGGGCGACGAGCCGCTTTTCGGCTTCACCCGACACCTTCTCGCGCTTCGGCGCAATCGAATCGATTTCGTCGATAAAGACAATCGAGGGCTGTGCGGCGGAGGCCTTCTCGAAGATTTCGCGCAGCCGCTGTTCACTCTCACCATAAGCGGAACCCATGATCTCGGGGCCGTTGATCAGGAAAAATTCGGCGTCGCTCTCGTTGGCGACCGCACGCGCAAGCAGCGTCTTGCCGGTACCCGGCGGGCCATGCAGCAATACGCCCTTGGGCGCATCGACGCCGAGGCGCTGGAACAGTTCGGGATAGCGCAGCGGTAGCTCGACCATCTCGCGAATCTGGTCGATCGTATCGCCAAGCCCGCCGAGATCGTCATAGGTGACGTCGGCGCGGCGTGCCTCGGCGGGTTCAGTATATTCAGCCTTGAGCTCGACCTGGGTGTTGGCGTCGATGTGGACGATGCCCTTTGGCGTCGTTGCAGCGACGACGAGCCGGATCTCCTGCAGCGCGTAGGCCGGTGCATTCATCATCTGCCGGATCTGCGGCGGCATATCGGCGCGATCGACCGGGCGCTGCCCGGCGGTCGCAACGACGTCGCCCTGGGTCAAAGGCTTCATACCAAAGCTGCGTTTGAGCGCTTCGGCCTGACCATGGAGGCGAACATTTTGCTGCGCAGGCGCGAATACGACGCGTTTGGCGGGATGCGATTCGGCCTTGGCGACTTCGACTAAATCGCCCGAACCTGCTCCGGCATTGGCCCGCTGGAGACCGTCGATCCGCAAGATGGCTAGCCCCTCGTCTTCGCCATAAGGCAGCACTGCCCGCGCCGGGGTCGACCGTTTGCCGGTGATCGTTACGACATCGCCTTCGTTCAAACCGAGCGCATTCATGGTTTCGCGCGACATGCGCGCGAGCCCGCGGCCTGAATCTTCGGGCCGCGAATTGGCGACCTGCAATTTGAGCTGCTCGTCGGCGGGGAGGGATTCGGCATCGGCCATTGCTTGCTCCGTGCTGGTGTATCCCTCCAACATAGGAGATCGCGCGAAAGTTGCGAACCAGCTTCGGCCAACAAAAGTTTTTCGGGTTACTAGAAAGTTTGTGCCGGAAGCCCGGCGAGCGGAAAAAAATGGGCCGGCCAAAAGAGGGGAGGCCGGCCCAAAGGGTCTTAGGAGAGGGTGCCTGTAAAGGCCCCGCCTAAATGGGTTTCAATTTGCAATTGTGCAAGTGCGAAAAGCGTGATATGAATTGCGTTTATTGCAACGCACTATCCATGCGGCGCAAGGTAAGGGATTGCGGTACTAGATGTAGAAGGAGCCATGACATGCGCCGATTGCCGCCGCTTACTGCAATCGAAGCTTTCCTCCAAGTGGCCCGGCTCGGCTCGATCAAAGCCGCCGCCGAGGAACTTTCGCTATCCTCGCCCGCCCTCAGCCGTCGTGTCCAGACACTTGAACATTTTCTCGATCGCACGCTTTTCAATCGCCGTCATCATGCAATGGTGCTGACCGAAAGCGGCGACGCATTGCTCGCCAAAATCTCCGATCCCCTCGACCAGCTCGTGCGCGCAATCGAAGAATCGAGCGGCAATGGCGGACTGCTTCGCCTCAAACTCAGTGTCTTGCCATTGTTCGCCTCGCAGCGACTGATGGGCGAATTGCCGCAATTGCGCGCACTGCATCCAGATCTCCATATCGATATCGACACTGCCGCGCACGGTACCGCCCGGCTCGGCGATGGTCTCGATGCGGCTATTACACTGGCCGAGTCGATCGACGCCGGCCTCTATGCGCGCAAGATAGATCACAATCTGATCACGCCCATCGCCTCACGCGAACTGACCATAGCGGGCCGGGCGGTAACCGACCCGCGTCAGATAGAGCAGCTGACCATCTTCCTCCATCGCGACATGCCCGAAACATTCGACTATTGGCGCAAGGCGATCGGCCTCCCGCATCTCGAACCCGCCGCCGAGGATCACTTCGATTCGGGCCAGCTTATGCTCGACGCCGCAGCGCAGGGGCTCGGTGTCGCCTTCATGCTCGAATCGCATCTCGAGGATGCCGCCGACAGCCGGCTGATCAAGCTCTTCGACGCCAAGGTCGAAAGCCCATATAGCTACTGGTTCGCCTGCCGGCCTTCGGCGCTCAAGCGTAAACCGGTCCGCCTGTTCCACGACTGGCTATTCAGCCATGTCTGCCGTCAGGCGATAACCGCCAAACCCCCGGGTGCCGTTATTTCTGTAGCTGCCTGACGATTTCGCGGGTCACGCTGCGCGGCGTCAGCCGGTTCGACTGCACCATGGCCTTGTTGACGATCCCGGGAATGACGATCGCCTTGTTCTTGGCGAGTCCTTTGAGTCCCGCCTCGACGACGCTTTCGGCGTCTCCCGCGAACTTTTTGAACAATTGGGTATCGGCTATCCCCGCGCCGTCGGCGAACTCGGTGCGTGTCGCGCCCGGGCACAGCGCCGTTACGGCGATATTGTGCTGCGCGAGCTCTTCGTGGAGCGCCTCGCTCAATGACAGGACGAACGCCTTGGTCGCATAATAGACCGCCATATTCGGCCCGGCCTGGAAGGATGCGGTCGAGGCGACGTTGAGGATGGCGCCGCCGCCGTTGGAAATCATCGACGGCACGGTCCGGTAACACAGCTCGGTCAGTGCGGTGACATTGACCGAAATCATGTCGAGCTGGTCGCCGAGCGGCAGCTGCCAGAATTCGCCGCGCGCGCCGAAGCCGGCATTGTTGATCAGCGTGCCGACATGACAATCTCGACTCTCGATGGCGTCGACGATCGCCTCGCCCGAATCATAATCGCTCAAATCCTCGGCGATGACGATCGTCTCGTTGCCGAGTTCGCGCGCCAATGCGTTGAGTTTGTTCTTGCGCCGGGCGACCAGTGCGAGGCGGTCGCCCCGCGCCGCGCATTTGCGCGCAAACAGCTCACCGAGCCCGCTCGAAGCGCCGGTGATCAGCGTGACCGGTCGCGCCATTGCCTAGCCGGCCTTGACCGACTTGATTACGCCGGGCTCGGCGGGCGGCTCGCCCTTCGGAAGCGCATCGACATGCTCCATGCCTTCGATAACCTCGCCCCAGACCGTGTACTGACCGTCGAGGAAAGCGGCATCGTCGAAGCAGATGAAGAACTGGCTATTGGCGCTGTCGGGATCTTGCGTACGCGCCATCGAACAGGTGCCGCGGCCGTGCGGTTCGCTTGAAAACTCCTGTTTTAGATTGGGCTTGTCCGAACCGTGCATCCCCGTGCCGGTCGGATCGCCGCCCTGCGCCATGAAACCGGGAATCACGCGGTGAAATTTGACGCCATCGTAAAAGCCTTCTGCGGCCAGTTCGGTGATCCGCGCGACATGATTGGGCGCAAGGTCCGGCCGAAGCTTGATCTTAACATCGCCTGCGGGCAGTGACATGGTGAGCGTCTGGTCGGACATTTGCGATTGTCTCCTGATTGAACGCCTTGCGCGAGCAAGGCCTGAAATGTTGGCGTTCGGGCCTTCTTTAGGCAGGTGCGACGGTCTCGGCCAGCCCATAGTGCCGCGCGATCAGCCGATAGCTCTCACGCCGCGCTTGATGATCGGACATGATGTTGACGAGCATCATCTCGTCGGCGCCGTATTCGGCTGCGACGCCATCGACTTCATTGCGGACTTCGGCGGCTGTGCCGGTGATCGCGCGGCGGCGGCGGGAGGTGAGCGCGACGGGATTGTCGGCGAGCCATGCCTCGGCGGTTTCAACGCTCGGCACCGGTATCAGCACATTGCGCATCAGCAGCGCGCCGAGCATTGCTCCCGGCATACTCAGCCGCTTCGCCTG
>CAYQVL010000135.1:0-5638 GCA_964420825.1 uncultured Sphingomonadaceae bacterium | reverse complement strand
ATCGCCGCGTTCCTCGGCGGCGACGAGCATCGCCGAGAGCGTTTCGCGCGCCAGCACCGCCTCCTCGCGGTCTTCGAGCGGGCGGAAGCCCGGAACGATACCGGCTTCGGTCGGGAACGCGGCGAGCAGACTTTGGGCAAAAGCGTGGATGGTCTGGATACGCAAACCGCCGCCGGTGGCGTCGAGGACCTTGGCGAACAGCGTTCGCGCGCCAGCGACCGCATCGGGACTATAATCCTCGCCGAGCGCCTTGAGTTCGGTGGCGAGTGCGGCATCCTTGAGGCGCACCCAATAGGCGAGCCGGGCATGGATGCGATCAGCCATTTCGGCGGCGCCGGCCTTGGTGAAGGTCAGGCAGAGGATGGCAGCAGGATCGACGTCGGCGAGCAGCAACCGCATGACGCGCGCGGTGAGCACCTGCGTCTTGCCGGTGCCCGCCGATGCCGAGAGCCAGGCGAGTTCGCGCGGCTGCGAGGCGACGCGCTGGTCGTCGGTGAGAGGATAGAGAGGTGGAAGACGCTTAGGCATCGCCGCGCCCATACCATTCGTCGCGCCGCATAAGCTGGTCATATTCGTCATAGGCCGCATATTCGGGGTGGAGCTTGGCGGTAAAGGGTTCGGTGCCGGTCAGCCATTTTTCAGCGGCATCGGTGAAGATGCGCTCCGCGTGATCGACGAAATTTTCGGGCGATATCGCGATGTCGCCGCGCTGGCGGAACGGCGTTTTGACAAAACCGAAACCGTCATCCTTTTTGGCGAGCGACCAATATTCGAACACGGCGCTGGCACCCGCAACGCCGTTGAACGCGCCGCGATCGGCGAGCAGCCCGAGCAAACCGAGCTGCATCGCGAAGCCCTCCTCGACCGCCGACGGGCTCGGCGGCTGGCCGGTTTTGTAATCGACAATCGCGAGCGAGCCGTCGGCGAGGTGGTCTATGCGATCGGCCTTGCCGCTCAGCGTGACGCCGGCGATTTCGATCTTGCCGTCGATTTCGGCGGCGACCGGGCTTCGGCCCTTGTCGGCATTGATGCGCACCTGCTCGGCGATCCATTCGATCGGCTCGATCAACCGCGGCCGCCATAGCGCGCGCATCAGCGGATGGGCGTCGCTGGCGTCGAGCAGTTGCTCGGCCCGCGCACACAGCTTATCCGGATCGCAGCCATCGTCCCTGAACCACATTTCGAGAATGTCATGAACAGCCGAGCCGCGCCACGCCGGGCTCGGATCGGCATCGACCGGATCGAGCCGCGAGAGCCGAAGTATCGATTGGGCGTAAAAGGCGAAGGGATCGGCCTTGAGGCGATCGACGCGGGTAACCGAAATGCGTTTGGGGCGCTCATCGGCGGGCGGCGCGGGTGCCGGGCGCGACGCGGGTCGCGGCTCGCCGTCGGGACGATCAATCGCGCGCGCCCACGCCTTGAGCCGCGGCGCGCGCGTCAGGCCGCCGGTCATCGCTTCGAGACGCAGCCAGAAGCGGCTGGCAATCGCCGGCGCGCCGGTATCGCGGCGCGCGCGGGTGACGAGCACCTGCCGGCCACCAAGCGCGCTGGCAAGATCGTGTGCTGCAAGGCCGATGCGGCGTTCGAGCCCCGGCAGGCTGAGATCGGCGCGCAGCTTGGGCGCAAGCCACGGATCGGGGCTCGGAAGGTTGGGCCAGACACCCTCGTTGAGCCCACCGACCACCATCAGATCAGTCTGCTGGAGCCGCGCTTCGAGCAATCCCCAGATGGCGATGCGCGGATGTCCTCCCTGCGGCGGGCGGACGGCTATGCCTCCCATGAGCTGCGTCAGCAGCGGCGTCAGATCGGCAGCGGACACATCGGCGGGGCCCAGCGCCGCGCGCGCTTCGAGATCGGCAACGAATTGCGCGGCGGCGCGACCATAGGGACCCGACCAAACCGCATCGCCCGCGAGCGACGTCGCGCTTTCGCGCAGCGCGGCGACGAGGCTGGGCAGATCGCGCGCGTGTTGCGCGGCGGATTCGAGGGGCGCGAGCAGCCCGGTCACGCCTTTCCACCAGCCAAGCGCGCGCGTGATATCGTCGGCGGCGCTATCGCGCCCGCGCGCGCGCGCGGCGTCGCGCTGAGCGACGAGGTGCGGCGCGATGGCGGCGAGCCCCGGACGCGGACGCGGGCCCCGAAGCGCAAGATCGAAGCGGCGAGCTTCGCCGAGCCACTCGCGGCGGGCATCGCCAAACGCGACGAGCGGATGCTTGAGCAAAGCGAGCAGCGCCACGGGCGCGAAGCGCTCGGTCATCGCATCGGCGAGCGCGACGAGCAGCGTGCCCGAGGCGAGTTCGACGAGCGGGCGGCCAGCCGAATCGTCGGCGGCAATTCCCCATCGCCGCAAATGCGCGGCGACGCGGCGGCCGAGCGCACGATCGGGGGTGACGAGCGCGGCGGTGCGGCCGGGCTCTTCGATCGCTTCGCGCAGCGCCAGCGCTATGACCTGCGCCTCCTGCGCGGGGGTGGCGAGTTCGAGGCCGCGAACGCCGGTAAGGCGGCGCTCGCGCGGCGGCAGATCGTTCCATTTTCCGGTAAAGCGCGCGGGCGCCATCGCGTTCGAGATCGCGCGCGTGCGCACCGCCGGTGCGTCGCGCCCGCCGCCCCAGCGCCAGCGTTCGACCTCGCCGCGCGCCACGCCTATCTGGTCGAGCAAACGCTTGAGCGCGAATTGCGGGTGGGTCTCAATCGCGCGCTTGCGAAAGCCGGTTTCGGGATCGGGTTCGAAGGGGCCGAGCGCATCCCATTCTTCCGCCGGCATATCGATATCGAGCGCGGGCAGCACGACCATGCCGCGCTCCATACGGGAAACGCTGCGCAATACGGCGGCGACGGCGGGAGCGGTCGAGGCAATGCCCGCGGCGACGACGAAGCCCAGTGGCGGCGCTTCGGCCCAGCGGCGCGCGACGCGATCGAGCAGCAGGTTGCGGCGCTGCGCCATATCGATCTTGCCGAGCCGTGCGAGTTCCTCGGGCCATTTTTCGAGGATCACCGCAAGCTGTTCGCGCGAAGTCTGCCAATGTTGCGAAAGTTCGGGATCGATGGCTTCGGCAAGCCGGCCGGGATCGATCTTTTCGATCAGCAGCTGATCAAGCGTTCGCGCGAGATCGCGCGCGAGGCGAACGGCCTCGCCAACATCGACCGGATCGCCGTGACGCGCGCGAACCTGACTGACGAGCGTCGCGAGGCGCATCGTGCGTTCGAGCGGATCGATGGCGGGCGGCACGGGTTCGCCCGCGCCGATCGGGTCGAGCGCGCTGCCAAGCATCTCGTCAATCTCGGGATCGCCGATCGCGACGAGCCGCGGAAGCAGCAGACCCGCCCCGGCGCGGCGGACGAAGGCATCCTGGATAGCGCGCGCGGCGCGGTTGGTGGGTACAAGGACGATACCACGGGCGAGCGCGAGGCGATCCTTGTGGCCGGCGAGCAAGCCTGCGGCGAGCGCGTCAGCAAACGCCCTGTGCGGCGGGATGGTATAGACGGCGGGGCGGCCGGATTCAGCCATCGATAAGCAGCGCTTCGGCCTTCTTGATCGCCGGCGGCGTGCCGATGTCGAACCACATTCCCTGATGCGCGAGGCCGAAGGCGCGGCCCGACTCGATCGCACGATCCCAAAGAATATTGGTGGAAAACGGCCCATCGGGAGCGCCCTCGAACAGGCGTTTCGAGACGAGCTGGATGCCGCAATAGACAAAGGGCGCGACCTTTCCGCGCCCGCGCCGCTTTATCCGCCCGCGCGCGTCCATGTGAAAATCGCCGCGGCCCTTGTGGCAATGCGCGCGGGCGTGCGCGACGACGAGCAGCAGCGCGTCCATCGCTTCGTCGTCCCAGCGCGCGGCAAGCAGCCGCAGCGCGTCGCTCGGCCCGTCGATCCACAAAGTATCGCTATTGACGACGAAGAAGGGATCGGCGTCGATCAGCGGCAGCGCCTTGACGACGCCGCCGCCGGTTTCGAGCAGCTGCGCGCGCTCGTCCGACACGGTTATCGCGATGTCGCCGGTGCACCGCGCGAGGTGCGCCTCGATCGCATCGGCGAGATAATGGACGTTGACGATCGCCTTGCTGACGCCGCCATCGCGTAGCCTGTCGAGCGTATGATCGAGCAATGCGCGGTCGGCGACATGGATCAGCGGCTTGGGCGTCGACGCGGTGAGCGGGCGCATGCGCTTGCCGAAACCGGCGGCCAAGACCATCGCAGTGTCGATAACAGGGCCCGCGGCGGCAGGACGGATTGCGAGCGGGGCGGTATAGCGGCTCATTCGACGCCGGCCCCCCACCACGCGGCGGCGCGCTTGGCGGTCGGCACATTGGCGGCGAACCAGGCTGCGACCGGAGCGAGCGCCGGGTGGCGCAGGTCGCGCTCGAGATAACGCCAGACGCGCGGCTGATAGGACAAATAGCGCGACTTGCCGTCGCGCTTCCACAGCCGGGTGAAAATGCCGAGGATCTTGGCGTTGCGCTGCGCGCCGAGGATCGCATAGGCGGCATCGAAGGCCGCGCCCCCGGCGTCGGCATTGGTCGCGCGGTAATGCGCGAGCATCTTGTCCTCAAGCTCGCGATCGACGTCGCGCCGCGCATCCTGGAGCAGCGAGACGAGATCATAGGCCGGATGGCCGGCGAGCGCGTCCTGAAAATCGAGCAGGCCGAGGCCGCCGATACCGTGGCGGCCTTCGAGGATCATCAGATTTTCGGCGTGATAATCGCGCAGCACCGTCACCGGTTCGGGCAAATCGAGCACCGGCGCGAGCGCGCGCCGCCACGCCGCCTCATAGCCATCCTCGTCGATATTGAGATCAAGCGCGGGCGCGTACCATTCGGTAAACAGCGCCGCCTCGCGCAGATATTCCGCGATCGAATAGGGCGGCAGACCGCCCGCCGGCGATCGATGGAGCACGCCGAGCAAAGTCACCGCATCGCGATAGATCCGCGTTTCGCTCTCGGGCGCGGCATCGACGACTTCGCGCATCCGTGCGTCGCCGAAATCCTCGATCAAGATCAAGCCGATATCGAGATCGCGCGCGAGGATCTTGGGCGCGGCGAAGCCGAGCCGGTTGAGATGCGCGGCGACATCGAGGAACGGTCGGCAATCCTCGGTCTCAGGTGGCGCGTGCATGAGCACGGCGGTGCGCCCCGGGGCAAGGACACGGAAATAGCGGCGGAACGAAGCGTCGCCGGCGAGCGGCAGTATCTCGCCATCGGCCCAGCCATTGGTGCTGAGGAATTGCAGGGCGGATTCGGGGGATTTCATCGCGGTGGCCATCGGCTCTCCCAAGCGGGCGGGACGTGCGCTGTCAAGCGCCGCGCGGCGAAGCGCCCGCCTGTTTGCGGTTCGACGGTCAGTTCGAGCCGCAACGCATCATCCCACAACCGCTCGCCGAGCCGCTCGGGCCATTCGATCAGCATCGCCGCATCGCGCCGCGCCTCGTCGAGACCGAGCTCGCCGGCCTCTGACGGATCGTCGAGCCGGTAGCAATCGACATGCCAGATCGCGATGCGGGTTTCGGGCGGCTCATAGGGCTGGACAATCGCGAAAGTCGGGCTCGGCGCCTCGCCATCGAGCCCTAGCGCCTGGAGGACGCCGCGTGCGAACGTAGTCTTGCCGGCGCCGAGATCGCCCGAAAGCGCAATGCAGTCT
>CAYQVL010000134.1:0-5638 GCA_964420825.1 uncultured Sphingomonadaceae bacterium | reverse complement strand
CATGACCGATTTTACCCTGCACGACGAATCCACCGCACCCGAAGGCAGCGCTGTTCTGCTCGCCCAATCGAAACAGGCCTTCGGCATGATCCCCGGCCTGCACGCCGTCATGGCCGAAGCGCCGGGGCTTCTGGAGGCCTATAAGACGGTGCACGAACTGTTCGCGAGCTCGAGCTTCGACAAGGACGAGGTGACCGTCGTCTGGCAGACGGTCAATGTCGAACATGGCTGCCACTATTGTATTCCCGCCCACACCGGCATCGCCAAGAGCATGAAGGTCAGCGACGAAATTACCGAAGCTCTGCGCAACGAAACGCCGTTGCCCAATGCGCGGCTCGAAGCGCTGCGCGACTTTACCCTCGCTGTCGTGCGCAACCGCGGCAACGTCGATGACGATGTGGTCGAGGCGTTTCTCGACGCCGGCTTCACCAAGCGCCAGATCCTCGAGGTTATCCTCGGCGTCTCGCAAAAGATGATGTCGAACTACACCAACCACCTCGCCGACACGCCGATCGATGCGCCGTTCGAGAAGTTCGCATGGGAAAAGACCAAAATACAAAAAGCCGCTTGAGCGGTCCCGGCAGCCAGGGCGGCGGTCAATCCCTCGCCCTGGCCTCCCGCAACCGCGATGGTCACGTCAGGCGCGATGCAAGGAGACAAACGATGTCCAACATATTCAAAGGAATGATTGCAGGATTTGCCGCTACGGTGGTTCTCTCCCTGCTGATGATGGCCAAAACAATGATGGGCGTGATGCCTAATCTCGATGTTATCGGCATGCTTGCCAAAATGATGAACGGCTCTCTTGCGATGGGCTGGATCGGGCATTTCGCAATCGGCACAATCGTCTTTGGCGGTGCCTTCGCGCTGTTCAACGGGCTCATCCCCGGCAAGAGCCAGGTCACCAAAGGCGCGGTCTTCGGGATTGCCGCCTGGCTGCTGATGATGGTGATGATCATGCCGATGGCCGGCGCGGGCCTGTTTGGCCTCAATCTCGGCATCATGGCGCCGATGATGACGTTCGTCCTTCACATCATATTCGGCGCGGTATCGGGCAAGGTCTATGCCTCGCTGACCGCCGGACAGGCCGCCTCGCATGAACGGGAGGCATCGGCCTGACACATTCGTCGAACTGAAATACCCGGGCGGCCCTCGGCGCCTCCGCGATCACGAGCAAATGCGAGGACTTCGCTCGCATTCAACAAAGCGGTGGCTCATCGGTATCGAATTGGCAATCACCGCCGCCGGGTATTTCGCACTTCGCAAATCGGGCAGCAGCACGGCGGCATGGCCCTCGATATCAGGCATCCGCATGGACGGGGGAGGTTCTCGCTTTGTCACAAGATCAACGGGTTGCGATCATCATATTCGATGTCAACGAGACGCTGCTCGACCTCACGACGCTCGAGCCGCTGTTCGATCGCGTCTTCGGCGATGCGTCGGTTCTCAGAGAATGGTTTGCCGAGCTGATCCTCTATTCGCAGACGCTGACGCTTTCGGGCCTCTATACGCCGTTCGGCGAACTCGCCGCCGGCACATTGCGCATGGTGGCGGCGAACAGAAAAATCGATGTCGCCGATGACGACATCGACGAGTTGAAAGCGCGGCTCGGCAGGATGCCCGCGCATCCCGATGTCATTCCGGCTCTGACCCGATTGCGCGACGCCGGATTCCGGCTGGTGACGCTGACCAATTCGGCCAGCGCGTCTTCGCCGACGCCGCTCGAAAAAGCCGGTATCGGGAGGCTTTTCGAGCGCCACTTCAGCGTCGAGACGGTGCGACGATTCAAGCCGGCGCCTGAAACATATCGCCATGTCGCGAAAGAGATGGATGTCGGGATAGCCGGCCTGTGTCTGGTCGCCTGCCATTTGTGGGACACGATAGGCGCGCAGGCCGCGGGCTGCGCCGGCGCTTTGATCGCGCGCCCCCATAATTCCATCCTGCCTGCGGAAGGCGTTCCGGCGCCCGATCTTGTCGGGTCGGATCTGATCGATCTCGCCGCGCAGATTGTCCGGAAATATATGAAATCCTGACGTAAACGACGCAAGATTATCCTCGGTGTCTCGCGGAAAGCGATGTCGAATTACCACCGACCACCTCGCAAACACGCCGATCGAATGCGTGGAGCCACGGCAGTAACCATTCTTGCTTCAACACCGAACAAGCCTGTGCATCATCTGGATGTCATAACCTTGTGGAGGAAACCATGAATACATTATCACAAACCGCGTTTGGCGCGGTGCTAACCGCCCTGACCATGGGCGTAACTGCCTGCAGCGGCGGCGGCTCGGGCGAATCCGCTGAAGCGACCGCCGAGACCGCCGTCGACCAGGTCGCCGCGGCCGAAGGCGAGGGCATGGAAAAATGCTACGGCATCGCAGCCGCCGGCGAGAATGATTGTGCCGCGGGGCCGGGCACGACATGCGCAGGTACGTCCACCGTCGATTATCAAGGCAATGCCTGGTCGTATGTTCCTCAGGGAACCTGCACCGATATCACGACCCCCACCGGGCATGGATCGCTGGAAGCGATCGCGGCTTAGCGGATTTATCGTCCGCACAGTGCCGGTTCGCATCGCTGCGAGCACTGTGCGGACGATAGCGGAAAATTATAATCGCAGGTCATAGACCTAAAAATATTTATAGATAAATGTAACTAATACTATCTTCGATTAGAACCATAGATTGTATCTATATTGATACAATATTTGCACTGAAGGAGCAAAAAATGAATAGTTTGTCCACGACGGCGCTCGTCATCGCCGCCGGCGCGCTCGCAGCCGGCGCGACCACCGCGAATGCGCAACGCGGCGATATGGAAAAATGCTACGGCGTCGCGCTTGCCGGCCAGAATGACTGCGCCGCAGGACCCGGCACAAGCTGCGCCGGTACATCGACCCGCGATTATCAGGGCAATGCCTGGAAGCTTGTGCCCGCCGGTACGTGCACCAGCATCGAAACGCCGCGCGGCAACGGTTCGCTTACCGCTGTCCGCCGCTAATCATGACGGTCTCCGCCGGAATAGGCTTCAAGCCCCAACATTTTGAAGAGGCCATCGCCTCTCCGGCGGACGGCCTGTGGTTCGAAGTGCATGCCGAGAACTATATGCTTGATGGCAGCCCGCGCCTCGCAATGCTTGAAAAGCTGCGCGAGGCCCGGCCGCTCTCGATCCATGGCGTCGGCCTCTCTTTGGCCGGTCATTATCGCCCCGATCCCGCACATCTGGCGAAACTGCGCGATCTTGTTTCGCGGTTTGAGCCATTCCTGGTATCCGAACACCTCGCCTGGTCTCAGCTTGGCGACACCTATTTCCCAGATCTCCTGCCGTTCCCGCGAACCAATGAAGCACTTAAGATCGTCGGCCGAAATATCGACATCGCACAGGAAGCGCTGGGGCAAACAATCCTCGTTGAAAACCCCTCGCTCTATATGCCGCTCGATGGCCATGAGATGGAGGAGGCCGAATTTCTCGCCACACTGACTGAGCGCACAGGATGCCGGCTGCTGCTCGATATCAACAATGTCCATGTCAGCGCCAATAATCTCGGCTTCGATCCGCAAGTCTATCTCGATGCCCTGCCGCTCGAAGCCATCAGGGAAATCCATCTCGCCGGCTATAGCCTCGACCCCAATCTCGGCGAAGCACTGCTTATCGACAGCCATGATGCGCCGATCTCGCGAGCGGTGTGGAACCTGTATCGCGGTTTTGTCCGGCGGACAGGGCTTATGCCGACGCTGATCGAGCGCGATGGCAATATCCCTCCCTTTTCTGAACTGATCGCCGAACGCGGCGTTGCCGCGGGCCTTCTCTCCGAAGCCATTGAGCCGGCTTATGCCTGATCTCGCCCAATTCCAGCGGCGCTTCGCCGACACGCTACTCCGGAACACGGAGGGGGACGGCGATTTGTCGCATCCCGCCTTCGCAGTTTATCGCAATAGCTGGCGCAAGGCGCTGGTCGATGCGCTCGAGGCCAATTTTCCGGTGGTGGAGGAACTTATCGGCAGCAACGCTTTTGGGATGCTGACCTCGCACTATGTCTCCGCAAACCCCGTATCATCGCCTGTTCTTGCGGGATATGGGGCCGGGCTCGCCGCCTTTATCGAAGAAAGCCCGCTCGCCGAGTCGGTACCGTATCTCGCCGATGTAGCGCGGCTGGAATATCTGATCGCCGAAATCCGCCACACGCCCGATATGGACTCCGTTGACGCCGGCATGGTCGGCAGTTTGCCCGCAGAGGCGCTCGAAAAACTGGAACTCACGACAATTCCGGCGGCGCGGATCGCCATTTTCGCCACCCCTGCCGTGACCATCTGGAAGGCGCATCAGCAGCCCGGCCGCGTAGGCAAATTGTCTCCCGAATGGAAAGCTGAATATGCGATCGTTGCGCGGTCGGACGGACGGACGGCTGTTCGCGCCATCGACCGCGCGACCGCCGGCTTTGCGAACGCGCTCCTCGCCGGCGCGCCGCTCGGCGCGGCAGCCGAAGCAGTCACCTCAACTTACCCCGACGCCGATATCGCGGCAATCCTCTCCGCGATCCTGTCCAGCGGCGCGTTTCGACAACTATAAATGGGAGAATCCGTCATGACCGCAGAAACTCAAACCGTCCCCGCCGCCCAGTCCGCCTTTCATGCGCCGTTTAACCGGTTTGCCGGCCTCGCGGAAAAGATCGTGCCGGATTGGTTGATCCCGCTGCTTTTGCGCTTCGCCATTGCACCGGTTTTCTGGCTTTCCGGCCGCACCAAGGTGGACGGTCTCTTCACACTCAAGGACAGCACCTTCTTCCTCTTCGAAAACGAATATGCCTTGCCGCTCATCCCCTCGAACATCGCCGCCTATATGGCGGCGACAGCCGAACATGTCTTCCCGATCCTGCTTGTCCTTGGTCTTTTCACCCGCCTGTCCGCGCTGGCGCTGTTTATCATGACGCTGACTATCCAGTTCTTCGTTTACCCGGATGCCTGGGCCATCCACCTGACCTGGATCGCGATCCTGCTTCCGCTAATCGCCCGCGGCGGCGGCGCGCTCTCGCTGGACGGCGTGCTCAAGATACGGTGAGCCTGAGGAGCCGTTCGCGCTCATCAAAGGCCGCGAGACCGGCCGTGGCATGCAGGGACCGGTCTCGCCGCGCGGATTGTCCTGAAATATATGAAATCCTGACATAAACGATGCAAGATTATCGAGCTGTTCCAGAGCCGTTCGCGCGATAAATGGAAAGGACCCGATATTCTTGTGGCACACCAGCAGGCGCGCGCCCGTTCACCGAAGCGGGCTCCATCCTCCAACCCGACGCTCACCTACTTACTCAACTGCCCCCGCACGAGCTTGGCGTAATCGTTCATCAGCCCGAGCGTCATTTCGCCGACTTCGAAATTCCATGGGCCCGCCTCGCGCACCGGCGTCACCTCGGCGGCGCTGCCGGTGAGGAAGAATTGCTCGAAGCCTTCGAGATCCTCGGGCCAGATTTCGCGTTCGACGACCTTGATGCCGCGCTTGTCGGCGAGGTCGATGATCGTTTGGCGCGTGATGCCGTTCAAGAAGCAATCGGGCGTCGGGGTATGGAGCATGCCGTCTTGCACAAAAAAAGCATTGGCGCCGGTGGCTTCGGCGACCTTGCCGCGCCAATCGAACATCAGCG
>CAYQVL010000133.1:0-5682 GCA_964420825.1 uncultured Sphingomonadaceae bacterium | reverse complement strand
TTCGTCTCCCAAAATCCTCCCCGGTACGGGGAGGTGGCAGCCCGTAGGGCTGACGGAGGGGGCCAGCCAAATGCGACTCGCGTGCGGCGGGCCCCCTCCACCGCCTTCGGCGGTCCCCCTCCCCGTGCCGGGGAGAATTAGTTAAACCGCTCGCCCTTCGCTGCCTTCTCCGTCAACATCCGCGACAGTGTGAATTCGTCGCCGAGCCTTTCGCGATGTTTTTCGAGACCGGCAACCACCGTGCCGAGCCCGATCGTATCGGCCCAGAACATCGGCCCGCCGGTATAAAGCGGCCAGCCATAGCCGTTGATCCAGACGACATCGATGTCGCTAGCGCGCTGCGCCATGCCTTCTTCGAGGATCAGCGCGCCCTCGTTGACCATCGGGTAGAGCAGCCGTTCGCGAATTTCGTCGCGCGAAATTCCGCGCTGCTCGACGCCTTGCTTCCCGGCGAATTCGGCAATCACTTTTTTTACCGCATCCGACGGCGTGCGTTGCCGCGCCCCGTCATAATCGTAAAAACCCGCCGCCGTCTTCTGCCCACGCCGGTCCATCGCGCAGAGCGCATCGCGGACGCTCTCGATGCGCTCGGGATCGCGATGCCAGCCGATATCGAGCCCGGCGAGATCGGACATCTGGAACGGTCCCATCGGGAAGCCGAAGTCGAGTAATACCTCGTCGACCTCCCAGTAATTGGCGCCTTCCATGATCAGCGCATTGGCCTGCTGCTGGCGCGGGCTCAGCATCCGATTGCCGATAAAGCCGTCGCACACCCCCGCGACGACGGCGATCTTGCCGATCGTCTTGGCGAGTTTCATCGCCGTGGCAAGCACCTGATCAGAGGTCTTAGCGCCGCGCACGACTTCAAGCAGCTTCATCACATTGGCGGGCGAGAAGAAGTGCAGGCCGAGCACATATTCGGGTCGCGCGGTAGCGGTCGCGATCTCATCGACGTTGAGATAGCTGGTGTTCGAAGTAAGGATCGCGCCCTGCTTGACAGCCGAATCGAGTTTGGTGAACACTTCTTTCTTGACGTCCATATTTTCGAACACCGCTTCAATAACGAGATCGCACTCGGCAAGATCGCCATAGTCGAGGCTCGGTGTGAGGAGGCCCATCGCGTGCTCGACCTGTTCGCCGGTCATTCGTCCGCGCTCGGCTGTGCGCTCGTAGTTCTTGCGCATCGTGCCGGTGCCGCGGTCGAGCGCGGCCTGCTCGATCTCGAGAATCGTTACCGGGATGCCCGCCGACAGGAAGTTCATCGAAATGCCGCCGCCCATCGTCCCGGCACCGATCACCCCGACCTTGTTGATCGGGATGAGGTCGATATCCTTGTCGATGCCGTCGATCTTGTTGGCGGCGCGCTCGGCGAAGAAATAATGCCGCATCGCCGCCGATTGCGTGCCGCCCATCAGTTTCATGAACAGTTCGCGTTCCTTGGCGACGCCATCCTGGTAGGGCATTTCACCCGCCGCCTTGACCGCCTGGATGGCGGCTTCGGGGGCATCAAAACCGTGCAGCTTGCGGCCATATTTGGCGCGGAACTGGTCGAAGATCGCGGGGTTCTTGATGCCGTCCTCGTTCGCGGTCCCCTGGCTCGAGCGCGGCACCGGCTTGCCGATCTGTTCGCGCGCAAAGACGACGGCGTCTTCGGCGAGACTATCCTCGCCGGCGATACTGTCGACCAGCCCGATGGCTTGCGCCTTCTTCGCCGAAATCGGATCGCCGGTGACGATCATCGGCAGCGCCGCCTCGGCGCCGACGACGCGCGGCAGGCGCTGCGTTCCGGCAGCGCCGGGGATCAGGCCAAGCTTGACCTCGGGCAGGCCGAATTTGGCCGAGGGCGCGGCGACGCGATAATGACAGGCTAGCGCGACCTCGCAGCCGCCGCCGAGCGCGGTGCCGTGGATCGCCGCGACCACGGGCTTGTCGCTCGCCTCTATGCTGTCGAGAACCTCGCCAAGGCCCGGCACTACCGGCGGCTTGCCGAATTCGGTGATATCGGCGCCGGCGAAAAAGGTTCGTCCATCGCAGCGGATGACGACCGCCTTGACGGCGTTGTCGCCGAGCGCCTCGTCGATGCCGCCGGCAAGCCCCTGGCGCACCGCCGCGCCGAGCGCGTTGACCGGCGGGTTGTCCGATATGATGACGAGGACGTCGTCATGGCGTTCGGTGCGAATCGGGGGCATTGGCTTCTCCATTGGCTCGGGGTTGGCGGGTTTGTCGCCTACTGCAGCGGCGCTTGGCAAGGATGCCGTTACGTCAACCGCTTCGCCCTTGTGGTTCGCGCTGCTAGGCCATAGCGTGCCCGGCAAAAGAGAAGCCGGGGATAGATATCACACCGGCCCTACGAACGGAGAGATATTCTGTGAGCGATACCGTTTCCAACGCGGCCGATCCGGCTTGGCCCCATATGACGCTTGACGAGGCGCGCGAGAAGCTGACCGCGCCGGGCATGATGTTCGAAACCGAAGAGGTCAGGATCAGCGGCAATCTGACGACGGTCTGGAAGAACTTGCCGCCGACTTTTGCCGATTTCGCGCGTTTTGTGGTGGGCGCGCATGGCGACAAGGAATTCATCGTCTTCGAAGACGAACGCATTACCTATGACGCCTGGTTCAAGGCCTCGGTGGCGCTTGCGCGCAATCTCCGCAAGATGGGTGTCGCCAAGGGCGATCGTGTCGCGCTCGCGGCGCAGAACCTGCCCGAATGGCCGGTGATCTATTTTGCCGGGCTCGCGATCGGCGCCATCATGGTCCCGCTCAACGCTTGGTGGACCGGGCCGGAGCTCGAATATGGTCTTGCCGATTCGGGTACGAAAATGCTGATCGCTGACGCTCAGCGCTATGATCGGATCAAACCGCATCTCGGCAATCTTCCCGGCATTGGGCACTGCGTCGTGACCCGTGCGATGGCCGAACTGGACGAAGGCACCATTTCTCTCGATTCGCTGATCGGTCCGAGCGGCACATGGGCCGACCTGCCCGATCAGGACTTCCCCGAAACCGATCTCATGCCCGACGACGATGGTTCGATCCTCTATACCAGCGGCACGACGGGCAAACCCAAGGGCGCGATCGCGACGCATCGCAACTCGCTCACCAATATCCTGTCTTCGGCCTATACGCTGGCGCGCGGCGCGCTCAGGCGCGGCGAGGCGCCCAAGGAAAGCACTCCGCTCACCGGGCTGCTCGTTATTCCGCTCTTTCATGTCACCGGCTGTACGGCGCTGATGGGACCGGCGATCGCCGGCGGATCCAAACTCGTTATGATGCGCAAATGGGATGTGACAGAGGCGCTCGGCATCATCGAGCGCGAACGAGTGCAACTCGCGGGCGGTGTGCCGACAATTGCCTGGCAGATTCTCGAACATCCCGATCGCGACAAATACGATCTCTCTAGCCTGGAGAGCATTTCCTATGGCGGCGCGCCTGCCGCGCCCGAACTCGTCCGCAAGATCAAGAGCGAATTCGGAGCCTCGCCTGCGATGGGCTGGGGGATGACCGAAACATCGGGCACAGTCACCGCGCACAGCGCCGAGGATTATCTCAATCGCCCCGATAGCTGCGGCCCGCCCGTGCCGGTGGCGAAGCTCAAGATCATGTCCGAGGACGGAACGCGCGAGCTGCCGGCTGGTGAAATAGGCGAACTCTGGGCGTTCGGCGCGATGGTCGTGCGCGGCTATTGGAACAACCCCGAGGCCAATGCCGAAACCTTCATAGATGGCTGGATACGCACCGGCGACCTCGCCAAGCTCGACGACGAAGGCTTTTGCTATATTTGCGATCGCGCCAAGGACATGGTCATCCGCGGCGGCGAAAACATCTATTCGAGCGAAGTCGAGAACGTGCTCTACGACCATCCGGCGGTTACCGACGCCGCCCTGATCGGCATCCCGCACAAGACGCTCGGAGAAGAACCAGCGGCCGTCGTCCATCTGGCTCCAGGCACGCATGCGAGCGAAGCCGAGTTGCAAGCCTGGGTCTCCGAGCGGATCGCCAAGTTCAAGACGCCCGTAAAGATCGTTTTCGTCGAGGAAACGCTGCCGCGCAACGCCAACGGCAAGATCCTTAAGAAAGACCTGGCGCGCCTGTATTTCGGCGTCGAAGACGCGGCCGCCTGAAGCCTGTTTGTGGCGGTAGGCGCTAAAGGAAGAGCGCCACTCCCTGCATGCCGGTGAGCACCTGTTCGCCGCGCGTATTCCAGACGCTCATCACCTGGCTCGACGTGCCTGATCGCGCATAATCCGATCGCGAGCGGATCAGCCACCAGCCGTCGTCGGTCGCGGGCGTCGTCGTCAGGATATTGACCTGCCAGGTGATCGAGCTGATTGGGCCGAAGCCGTCGACGAGCTTCATTGCGGCAGGCGGGAGCGCGTCTCCGATCAGCATGAGTTCGACCATCGGGTCGACTCCGGAGCGGTCGGTTAGTCGAATCCAGCGCAAATAGTCTGCCGGTCCCTGTCCCTCGATCTCCTTCACATCGGCGAATTCGAAATGCTGCAGAAAGGAGAGCGTTTGGACGCGCGACGTCGCCTTGCCGATATCGGGCGGCGGGACGGGCGGATAATCGGCTTTGGCGTGGTCGATGCTCGACTCGCGCTCGTCCATGCAGACGAACAAGGTTCTCAGGCCGAGCGGCCAGTCGCCGTCCTTTTCGAAGCGGATATCGCTCTGCACGAAACTCGCCGTCCGTCCGCGTCTCAACGCTTCGGTTTCGACACGAATATCGCCGCCAATCGGGCCGACAAAGGCGATCTGCGCCGAGCGTAAGGGCGGCAAGTCAGGCATCGCGCGCTGCGCGGCATGCAGTGCGACCGCCGCTGAGAGGCCGCCATAGGCGGTGCGCCCCTGCAGCCAGTCCTGCGCAACATGGCCGGTGAAACAGCCATCGGTCTCGCGCAGCGATGCGAGTAGGGCGGGAAGGTTCACGCGATTATCGCTCCGGCCGCGGAATAGCCGCGACGATGTCTTCGGCCTTGGCGAATAGTTCGGGGTCGATCATCAGATCGCTCGCCGCGGCGTTGTCGTCGAGCTGCTCGGGCCGGCTCGCGCCGACGATCGCCGAGGCGATATTGGGCTCGCGCAGCACCCAGGCGAGCGCGAATTGCGCCATACTGCAGTCGGCCGCGTCGGCGAGCGGCTTGATCCGGTCGACCGCGCGGATGACCTCGGGTCGCATCAGCGTTTCCATGTAACCGCCCATATCGTCGCTCGCCGCGCGGCTGTCCTTGGGCGGCGGGCTGCCAGCGTCGTATTTGCCGGTCAGCACGCCCTGGGCGAGCGGCGACCAGACGATCTGCGATATGCCGTTTTCGGCGCTGAGCGGGAGAACCTCTTTCTCGGGCCTTCGCCAAAGCAGCGAATATTGCGGCTGGCTCGAAACGAACTTCTCGACCTCGGGGACCAGCGCCAGCGCCTCGCGAATATGCTGCGGCGACCATTCGGAGAAACCGATATAGCGCGCCTTGCCTGCCTTCACGACGTCGGTCAGCGCGATCATCGTCTCTTCGAGCGGGGTGTCCTCGTCGTAACGATGGCATTGGTAAAGATCGACATGGTCGGTCTGCAAGCGCTTGAGCGAGGCGTCGATCTGCTTTTCGATCTGCGCGCGCGAAAGCCCGCTGTCGCTGTCCGACATCGGGAAATAGACCTTGGTCGCGAGGATATAGCTGTCGCGCGG
>CAYQVL010000132.1:0-5693 GCA_964420825.1 uncultured Sphingomonadaceae bacterium | reverse complement strand
AGCGAAGATGATCTTCTGCTCCTCGGGGATCTGGCTGAGGATGTTCTCGGCCGATGACGAAGTGACGATGATGTCGGAGAGCGCCTTCACCGCCGCCGAACAATTGATGTAGGTCAGCGCGATATGATCGGGATGTTGCTCGCGGAAAGCCTTGAATTTCTCGGGCGGGCAGCTGTCCTCGAGGCTGCAGCCGGCATCCATGTCGGGTAGCACGACGATCTTCTCGGGGCTCAGGATCTTCGCGGTCTCGGCCATGAAGCGGACGCCGCAAAAGGCGATCACATCGGCATCGGTCTCGGCCGCCTTGCGCGAAAGATCGAGGCTGTCGCCGACGAAATCGGCGATGTCCTGGATTTCGGGGGTCTGGTAATAGTGCGCGAGGATGACGGCGTTGCGCTCCTTGCGCAGCCGCTCGATCTCGGCGCGGATATCGACGCCCTGGAGACTTCCGCCGATGCCGTTGCGTGCGTCCATGGTATTGCTCCTCGGTCTTGCGCGCCATCAATATAGGGATTGGACGGCATCTTGTGTAGAAACAACTGTTTGCGCCGTGCGTGGATCGTCTATCGACCCTCGCCGTTCCGCTCGCCCAGCACATTGCGCGAGCGGTCCATGCGGTTGGGGTTGACCTCATCGGCGAATTGCGCGCGGACGGTGGCGTCGATCCCGGCGGCGCGCAGCGGCAGCTCGAAATTGGTTTCGACAGCACGCCGCGCGGCGTCGCGCGCCAGCCGCATCGGCGCTTGCGAACGCGCCTGACGGAGCAGCGAGCGCTGCCCCTCGGCGCGATTGGCGTCGTCGAGGGCGCTTTCGGCGTCGGTCAGCGCGAGCAGCACGCCGCCACCATCATATTCGCGGATCGCATCGATATCGATATCGGGCCCGGCAATAGTCAGATCGGGCAAGGTAACCGTCAGCGTGCCGGTCGCGGAGTCCCAATCGACATCGTCGTCGCCGAGCGCCGAGAGATCGAGTTCGTAGCGGACGTTGCCGGGCATGATCAGCGTCTTGCGCGCGGTCAGCCCGAGCCGCCGCTGGGTCGAGGTCGTCACCGCGACGAAGCGCGCCGAAAAGGGAATCAGCGTATTCTGCTCGCGCAGACCCTGAAGGCTCGCGCTCGCGATCGTTTCGGGGTCGGGGCCACCGCCAAAGATGCGGTCGGTTATACTGCCGATGCCGATCGCGAACACCGCGATCAGCGCGAGAAAGCCGAGCAGGCATCCGAGCGCCCAATATCTGCCCGAGCCCTGGCGGATGATCGCGCCGGGCTGGGGCCGTGCGAAGTTCGGCGATTCGGGGGGGTCGATTGCTATGCGGGGATCCTGGACCATATCTCTCCGGTTTCTGTTACCAGCCCACGCTTCTTCAGATCGATCAAATGGGCGAGCACCGAACGGCCCGCCGCGCCGTGAAGCCGCGGATCGATGCCCTTGTACATCCTCGCGACCATATCAGGGATCGCGCCTATCCCCGCCTCGATCGCGCGCAATATCTGCCCCTCACGCTGCTTGCGATGGCCGATCAGGCCGCGCGTATAGCGGCGCGGCTTGTCGACGGGCTCTCCATGCGCCGGATAGTAAGCGGCATAATCATGGTCGAGCAACAGCGCGAGGCTGGCCATATAGGCCGCCATATCGCCATCGGGCGGTGCGATTACCGTCGTCGACCAGCCCATGATATGATCGCCGGTAAACAACGCCTCGGCCTCGGGCAAAGCGTAGCAGAGATGGTTCGAGGTATGGCCGGGCGTCGCGACCGCCTTGAGCGTCCAGCCTTCGCCGCTAAGCGACTCACCGTCGGCGAGCACGCGATCGGGCGTATAGCCGCCATCGAAGGCGGCATCGGCGCGCGGCCCGGCATCCTCAAGCGCGAGCGGCGCGCAACCCGCGATCTGCGCGCCGGTCGCCGCCTTGAGCGGCGCCGCGCCGGGGCTATGGTCGCGATGGGTGTGGGTGCAGACGATATAGCGGATCGTCTCGCCTTGCGTCGCCGCGAGGATCGCTTCGATATGCTCAGCTTCGTCAGGGCCCGGATCGATCACCGCGACCTCGCCCCGGCCGGCAATATAGGTCTGGGTGCCGGTATAGGTGAATGGCGAGGGATTGGGCGCCAGCACGCGCCGGATCAGCGGGTGCAGCGACATCGCCAGTCCGGTCGGGAGGCTGTCGGGCAAGGCCATCAAGCCCATGTGGCAAGTTCGATCCCGCCGCGAAAGGGGAGGTCGATAAAAAAGCCGCGGGCCGCGCCAATCGCCCCACCATCGCAGATTTGTCGGGATATCTTACAATTTTCGCAATCTTAACATGCCGCCAACCATAGAAAGCGCCGATTCCGGGCATTTCGGCAAAACTGGCACGGCGAATGCATGGTAGAGAGCATTCCAAACCATACCCCCCGCTAAGGGCGGGTCGGCCGCTAGACAGGTCTCGCGCCGACCCGCCCTCGCAACCCCAGAAAAATCGCTGCGCCCAGCGCAGTCGGCACATAGAAGAGCACGACGCGCCAGATCACCATCACCGCGCCGAGCTTATCGGGCGAGACGAAGGGCGCATAGAGCAGCAGAAATGCCGCCTCGGTACCGCCGATACCCCCCGGCGTCGGCACCAGCGTGCTGAAGGTGAAGGTCAGCCATTGCAGCGCCCAATAGAGCAAGGGCAACATCTGCGCCCCGGCGAAGCCGATCACCGCCGTCGCCACCGAATAGCGCGCGCCCCATTGCAGCACGCCGAGAGCCATGCTCGTCGCGACGACCGATTTGCCGTGCCGCAGAATCAGCCTCCAATCCTTGCCGATATTGTGCAGAAACTCGCCAGTCCGCCGCGCCAGCGCTTCGGTCCACCCCGCTATGCGCGTGCCCAGCCAGCCGCGCCGCGCCGCCGCGAAGATCATGCCGATCACGAGGACAAGCGCGACGACGAACAGCAGCGCCTGCGCGGTCGTCGCGCGCGCGCCGATCCAGTCGAACTGGCGCAGCGTCGCGGGGATTTCGAAACCGAAGGCATAGAACAGCGCGAAGCCCAGCAACGCGAACATGGCGATCGTATCTTCGGCGACCTGCGCCGAAATCAGCGTGCCCGCGCGATCGGCCGATACGCCCTCATTGACGAGAAATCCCCATTTTATCACCGTGCTGCCCGTCGCCGTCGGGGTGATCGAATTGGCGATCACGGTGCCCAACACAATCCTTGTCATCTGGCCGACGCTCAGCTCGACGCCGAGAAAGCGGCACCAGATCGCAAGCCGCGCAACATTGGTGAACCAGGGAACGACCGAAAGCCCGACGGCGAGCGCGAGCAGCCATGGCCGTTCGGCGATCGAAGACAGCGGCCGGCCGTCGAGGCTCCACAGGAAAAAGGCGATATTGGCGATCGCAGCGAGCGGCAGCGCCCACAGCGCGACGCGGATGGCGCGGCGGCTGAGCGTCGACCGGTGTGCCTGCGCCGCGCTCAAATCGCTTCGCGCTCGAAGGTGGGGCCGGCGATCATGCACGCCAGACTATCGCATGCCAGGTCCGACGGGAAGCGCAGAAAACATAATGATTCTAGGTTATTATGCCCAGGCGGCGTGGAGGGCCCTGGCAGTTTCTTCGTCGGCGGGGAAAAAAGCTTCGATGGCGAGTTCGGAAAGCGTGATGTCGGCCGGCGTTCCGAAGATCGTGATCGTGCTGATGAACGACAGCCGGCCGGCGACGGTATCAAGGATCATCGGCACCCATATCCGGTCGCTCTGGGCGTCGTGATCGGCCGCGGGGTGGGGATAAGCGGCGATCTCGTCACGCAAATCGGCAAGCCCGGCGTCGGCGGTCGCTGCGATCTGCTGGTCGAGGCGGTCGATGACATGCGCGTGCCATTCGCCAAGATTAACGATTTGCGGCGCAAGACCGTCGGGATGCAGCGCGATGCGCAGCACATTGACCGGCGGTGCGAGCAATGTCGCGCCGATTTGCTCAGTGAGAAACCCGATCGCGTCGTTCGCCGCGACCATGTTCCAGTGGCGATCGACGGCAATCGCGGGATAGGGCTCATGGCCCTTGAGAATATGCCCGACAGCGGTCTGCGCCTGGCGCATCGCGGGATCGTCTAGTGTACGTTCGCTGTGTCGAGGGGCAAATCCCGCGGCGACGAGCAGGCCATTGCGCGCGCGCAGGGGAATGTCGAGCCGCTCGGCCAGCCGGTCGAGCATCCCGGAACTCGGCTGCGACCGGCCGGTTTCAACGAAACTCAGATGCCGCGTCGAAATATCGGCTTCGAGCGCGAGGTCCATCTGGCTCATGCGCCGCCGTTCGCGCCATTGGCGCAATTGATGTCCTACCGGGATCGTATCCATGGCTGGCCTCCTGGCGGAACCGATAGGCCGAACGCGCCCGCAATTCCATTACCTGCAAGGTAATCGACGCGGTGCGCCCGGCGTTGGAAAAGGGCGGCTTCAAACCACAGGAGGCCGACATGACCACTGACCTGCTCAAGAAAATCTACCTCGCCGATGCCGCATCATGCGCAGCGTTTTTCGCCCTGTTCGTGCTCGCGACGGGCAAGGTTTCCACCCTTCTCGGGATCGACGCAGGCATTATAACCGCCGGCGGATGGATTTGCCTCGGCGCCGCGGCGCTGCTCGCTTGGCTCGGGACGCGCGCGACTCCGCCCGCCCTGCTCGCCTGGCTCGTGGTGTTTCTCAACATCGATTGGATGATTGCGAGCGTCATCGTCTTCGAGCTCGAATTCGCGACTTTGACGGCGCTCGGACGGGTCGTCATTTTGGCGCAGGCCGCTGGCGTGCTCGGTTTCGTAGCGCTCGAAGCCGCCGGTGCGCGAACCTTACCGCGCAACCGGGCCCGCGCGACCGCCTGACGCCAGCGCCGTCATCCCGATGAAAGTCGGGATGGCGCGCGCTTATTCGGCAGTGGCGACGACGCCCTTCTGCTCCAGCAACTGCTTGAGCTCGCCGGCTTCGTACATTTCCATCATGATGTCCGAACCGCCGACAAACTCGCCCTTGACGTAGAGCTGCGGGATCGTCGGCCAGTCCGAATATTCCTTGATGCCGTGTCGGATTTCCTGATCCTGCAACACATCGACGCTTTCATAGCTGACGCCGAGGTGGTCGAGGATCGCGATCGCGCGGCTCGAAAAACCACATTGCGGGAAGAGCGGCGAGCCCTTCATGAAGAGGACGACGTCGTTGGCTTTGACGGTTTGCTCGATACGCTCGTTGGCGTCGGACATGGTATCTACTCCTGTTTGGGTGCGGCAGTGGTCAGTTGCAGCGCATGGAGCGCGCCGCCCATCCGGCCGCCCAATGCAGCATAGACTGCCTGATGCTGTTTGACACGCGGCTGGCCGCGAAAGCTTTCGGAGACGACGCGCGCGGCATAGTGATCGCCGTCGCCGGCAAGATCGGTGATCTCGACGCTGGCGTCCGGGATCGCCTCGCGGATCATCGTTTCGATATCGTCGGCGGCCATCGGCATCGGGCTAGTCCGTCGACTCGATGAGCTGACGCCGCGCCTCGATGGTCTTTTCATCAAGCATCCGGCGGATCATCGCGGCATCGGCATCGGCTTCGGCGGCAGTGAGGTCGCCCAATACCTTGCGGATGACATCCTCATCGCCGGCTTCTTCGAAATCGGCCTGGACGACGGCCTTGGCGTAGGCGTCGGTTTCTTCGAGGGTCAGCCCCATCAATCCGGCCGCCCA
>CAYQVL010000131.1:0-5745 GCA_964420825.1 uncultured Sphingomonadaceae bacterium | reverse complement strand
CCCCGTCTATGAGGAAGAAGGCGTCATCCATTACTGCGTCGCCAACATGCCCGGCGCCGTCGCCCGCACATCAACCTTCGCGCTCAACAATGCGACGCTGCCCTATGTCATCCAGCTCGCCAACAAGGGCGTAATGCAGGCGATGGCCGACAACGTACATCTCGCTGCCGGGCTCAACGTTTCCGACGGCAAGATTCGTCACAAAGCAGTCGCCGAGGCCTTCGATCTGCCGCTGAACTAGGCGTTCCCGGATAAGAGCGGCGCGGTGGTAAGGACTTAGCGAAGGTGCATTAGGGGGCGGACTCGGACGCGTCGCCGGGCGGCGGACCGGGCGCTACCGGTAGTCCAAGCGCCTGGCTGATACCCGCGAGACGGTTTTCGAGATCGGCGCGGTAGGGCGCGTCTTCGGGCGTACGGTCGAGCAACGCCTGCCACGTCGCACGGGCCGCATCGAGTTGCCCCGACTGGGCAAGCGCAAGACCGAAGAAGAACGGCGGTCCGGGATGGTCGGGATCGATTTGCGCGGCGCGCTCGAAGGCAAGCTGCGCGGCCGGGTTCATCCGGCCTTCGCCATGGAGGAGCAGGGCATTGCCGAGCGCCACCCAAAGATCGGCGTTATCGGGATGACTTTCGAGTCCGTTGCGCACCGCTTGCGCCGCGCCGAGATGATTGCCCGAACGATTGAGCGCCTCGGCAAAACCGATCCACTGATCGGCCGACTGGTTGTTCGAATCGAGCAGATCGGCCTCGAGATCGGTCGTCCCTTCGGCCGGGCGATCGCGCGTCTCGACCGTCGGCCGTCCCTGGAGCGCCGGGGTGCCCTGCCAGGCATAGCCCGCCAGCCCGATGAGCAGTGCGACGCCGAGCCATTCGAATCGAGGACCGCGAAACTCGGCGAGCCGCCACAACCAGAAGAGAATGAGCGCGATCAACGCGACGGCGGCAAACCAGCCCATCAACGCCGCCTGCCCTTGAAACGGCCGCGCGCCAGCCACAATCCGAGTGCGATCAAGCCGATCGGCAGCAGCCATAACGGCCAGGTAATGGCGTCGATCGGCGGTTCGAAGCTGATCCAGCGGCCATAACGATCGATAAGCCAGGCGCGGATGGCCTCGGGCTCCTCGCCTGCCGCGATCCGCCGCCTCACGAGCGCGCGCATATCGGCGGCCATATCTGCGTCGCTGTCGGCGATCGACTGACCCTGGCAAACGAGGCAACGCAGCGATTCCATCAACTCGCGCGCCTGCGCCTCCTGCCGCGCGTCGGGCAGTTGGGTGTTCGCCCATTGTGCTTCAGGAAGCCGCGACTGGGCCGAAAGAGACGATGCGGTGAAAACGAACGCAAGGAAGATAATAACGATCGTCGTCCCCCAAAGCCGTTCGGGCGGAGCCTGTCGAAACCCCGTTCTTTTCTTCGATAGGTGGCAAGAGGTGGACGGCCGTTCGACAGGCTCGGGGCGAACGGGGGTTGGAGTTTGGAGGCTCTCTCTCATCGTGCAGCCTCCAGCGCCGCCAATAGCGCAGGGACGTCCTCGGCGCGAATATCGCCGATATGCTGGTGACGGATGATCCCCTGCCCATCGACGACGAAGGTTTCGGGAACACCCGAGGAACCGAGCGAGAGCTGCACCCGGCTGTCGGTATCGGCGCCGATGCGCTCATAGGGATCGCCATAGCGAGAGAGGAAGACGGCAACGTCTTCAGGCCGGTCGCGGATGGCAATTGCGTCGATGGCGACGCCGGCGCGCCGAAGCTGCATGAGTTGAGGCGCTTCGGCGATGCACGGTACGCACCAGCTTGCAAAGACGTTGAGCAGCCGAGGTTCGCCGGTCGCCAGATCGGCGCTTGTCAGCCCCGGTCGCCCGGGCAGGCTTGGCGCGAGCGCAAATTGCGGAACCGGTTCGCCGATCATTTGCGATTCGATCACCGAATCGCGCGGTGCGATCAACCCCGTTGCGGCGATGCCTAGAAAGACCGCGAACAGGGCGAGCGGAACCCAGATGACGAATTGTTTCATGCGTACAGCTCGCGCGCGATCGCCTTGCGCTCGCGCCGTACCCTGCCGATCAGCGCAAGCAGTCCCCCGAGCGCGATCAACGCGCCGCCGAGCCAGATGAAAGTGACAAACGGCTTCCACCACAGCCTGAGCTGCCAGCGCCCCTCGCTGTCGCCATTGCCGAGCACGGTATACAGCTGGCCGTTCCACGCCGTTCGGATCGCCGCTTCGCTGGTTTCGGTTTCGGGCGACGCAAACATCCGCGCCTGTGGCCGCATCGTGATCGCGGAGCCGCTTCCACGGGTAACGCTGAGCCGCCCCTCGATCGCCGTCCAGTTAGGACCGGCGACAGGTTCCGTACCATCGAAGCGCACGCTGTACGGGCCGACCTGATATGTTTCGCCGGGCCGCGCGGCGACAAGCACCTCCTCGGTGAAGGCGCTTTCGAACGCCATGCCGGCGAGTGCTACTCCGACGCCGAAATGCGCAATCACCATGCCATAGGTGAAGAGCGGCGTACGCCGTAAATTGCGCTTCCATAGCGGTGCGAGGCTCGCCGCGGCGATCCCCGCCGCGAGAATAAGTCCGAGCATCGGCAATATGCCGATCGGCGAAACCAAAAACACCAATACCATCAGTGCCAGCGCCGCGATCAATATCGGCAGCGAAACTCGCCCGATCAGCGCGCGCCAGTCGTCCCTGCGCCAGCGCAACAGCGGCCCGAACGCCATCACCGCCACGAGGACGAGCGCCAACGGCCCGGCGGTCGAATTGAAATAGGGCGGTCCGACCGAAAGCTGCTCGCCGGTCACTGCCTCGACGCCGAGCGGGTAGAGCGTGCCGACGAGAACGATTCCGAGGATAGCCGAAAGCAGCAGATTGTTGACGACGAGCGCGCCCTCGCGGCTCACCGGCTCGAACTGTTTGCCCTCGCGCACGGTCCCTATCCGCAGCCCGTAGAGCGCCAGCGCGCCGCCGATATAGAGGATCAGCAGACCCAATATGAATGCGCCGCGCTGGGGATCGACGGCAAAGGCATGAACACTCGTCAATACCCCCGAACGCACGAGGAAGGTGCCGACCATCGACATCGAAAAGGCGACCACCGCAAGCATGATCGTCCAGGCGCGCAGACTATCGCGCGTTGCCAGCACGGTCACCGAATGGAGGAGCGCAGTGGCGGCGAGCCAAGGCATCAACGATGCGTTTTCGACCGGATCCCAGAACCACCAGCCGCCCCAGCCCAGTTCGTAATAGGCCCAATAGCTGCCCGCGGCGATCCCGAGCGTCAGGAATATCCAGGCGCCGAGTACCCAGGGCCGCATTGCGCGCGCGAAGGCCGCGTCGACGTCGCGCGTCACCAGCGCGCCGACGGCAAAGGAAAAGGCGACCGAGATGCCGACATAGCCCAGATAAAGCGTCGGCGGATGGAAGGCCAAGCCGGGGTCCTGCAGGAGCGGGTTAAGCCCCTGCCCTTGCGCCGGTGCCGGGTCGAGGCGTGCAAACGGGTTTGAGGCGAACAGCAGGAAGGCGTAGAAACCGAGCCCGATCGCGGCCTGCGCCGCGAGTGTCGCGATCAGCGTCTGCTCGCGCAGCCGTTTCTCGAAAATGGCGACCAATGCGCCCGCAACCGCGAGCACCGCCACCCAGAGCAGCATCGATCCCTCGTGATTGCCCCATGCCCCGGCGAATTTATAGAGCCAGGGCTTGGCCGAATGACTGTTCGCCGCAACCAGCTCGACCGACAGATCGGTGCGCAGGAACAGCCAGATCAGCATCGCAAAGGCGATCGCCGTCAGCAGCCCCTGGACGATCGCGATTGGCCGCACCGCGCTGCTTATGTCTTCGCGGCCGCTGCGAATGGCGAATATCCCGAACATGAGCTGCAAGCCGCATAATGCCGCCGCGAACCACAGAGCAGCCAGTCCTGCTTCGGCAATCACGAGCCGACGCCTGGTGAAGTGGTTTCCATGTCTCGCATCGGCGGCGGCATATAGTTCTCGTCATGCTTGGCGAGGATTGTCTGCGCGACGAACACCCCATTTGCGTCGAATGCGCCTTCGGCCACGACCCCGGAATTTTCGCGAAAAAGATCGGGTGTGATGCCCGAATAGCGGACCGGAACCTGGGCGTCCCCATCCTCGACGATGAAGGTGATGGTGACGCCGTCGGGCTGCGATTCGATCGAGCCGCCCGCGACCATCCCGCCAAGTCGGATCGCCTGTCCTGCAGCAATGGGTTCGGCCGCTATTTCGGCTGGCGTACGGAAGAGCGCGGCATTGTCGCGCAGGCCAGCCAGCGCGAGGAAACCAGCGCCGATCACGGCGACGACCGCGATGATGGCAAGCGTCAATCGCTGATGCTTCGCTTTCATGGCCGATTGCTTTCGCGCAGTTGCGCCGCACGGCGTTCGCCGCCGCGCATCGCCAGAAAACTCACCAGCGCAAGCGCCAGCGTACCAGCGATGGTCAGCCCGTATGCGGCAATGATGAACGGCCAGTGGTCCATCAGGCTTGCGCCATTCTGCGCAACCGCGCCTCGATGCGGACGTCGGCGATGATCGCGCGCATCCGCATCAGCACGATCGCCGCGAACAGCAACGTAAAGCCCAGCGCCGACACCGGAAGCGGCCATAGTATTGCTCCATCGATCGCCGATCCCTGCAATGTGAGGCTTTGGGGTTGGTGGAGCGAATTCCACCAGGTCACCGAATAATGGATGATTGGAAGGTTGATCGCGCCGACAATGCCGAAGATTGCCGCGATGCGACTCGTCGATGCGCGCTCCTCGCTCGCCGCGGCGAGGGCGATATAGCCAAGATAGAGAAAAAGCAGTACGAGCATCGAGGTCAGCCGCCCGTCCCACACCCACCAGCTACCCCAGGTCGGCCGTCCCCAGATCGATCCGGTCAGCAGGCACAAGGCGGTAAACTGCGCGCCGGGTACCGCAATAGCGCGCGCCGCTATTCCGGCGAGCGGGTGCCGCCAGACGAGCTGCATCATGCTGGCGACGAGGATACCTCCCCACCCGGCCATGCCGAGCCATGCGGCGGGAACATGGACGTACATGATCCGCACGCTTTCGCCCTGCAGATAGTCGGGCGGAGTCACGAACAGCCCGGCATAGAGCGCGATGGCAACGAGCGCGGCGCCCGCCCAGAACATCCAGGGCGTCAGCGGCCGGGCGATAGAGAGGAATCGCGTGGGGTTGGCGAAGATGTGCATGGCCGCGTCCGCTTAGCGTAGCAACGCGCGTAGGAAAAGCATAAGCCGGGCCGCGAACCGATCCTCCTCTTCTTTTCCATTGCCGACGGAGTCCTTTGCTATCGCCATGCTTGCCGCCTCGGGCGCCGCCGCCGAACAGCGCCCGCTCGCGGGTATCGCGATGCGGGTCTGCGCGGCGACCGCATTTGCCTTCATGGCCGCCTTGGTGAAGCTCGGCGACGATTTCGGCGTCCACCCGGTCGAGATGATTTTCTGGCGCTTTGCCTTCGCGCTGCCGCCGCTGGCGCTGTGGATACTGTTGGGGCCGGGAATCGGCGCAATCAAGACCAATCGTCCGCTCGCCCATCTCTGGCGCGCGGTCATCGGTTTCGTCGGCATGGGGTTCGGCTATTGGGCGCTGACGCTCTTGCCGCTTGCCGAAGCGACCGCACTCAGCTTCGCGGCGCCGTTATTTGCGACGATATTGTCGGCGGTGCTGCTCGCCGAGGCCGTAGGCTGGCATCGCTGGGGCGCGGTGATCATCGGG
>CAYQVL010000130.1:0-5790 GCA_964420825.1 uncultured Sphingomonadaceae bacterium | reverse complement strand
TGCGTCCGGCGGTGATTTCGGCATCCTGCGCCTGCCCTTCGACCGGCAGCGCTACCGCCAGCGCGACCAGCGCAATACCCGCCGCCGTCCATGCCTTGCTTTTCATCGTCATCATCGTCCCCATTTTTTCGACCCGCTTGATCCCTATCAATCTGCGGTGAAGCGGGGCTGAACAGCGACGAACCGTTTTTACCCCAATGCCCCCCATTTAACCGCGGACCGCACCGCAGCGTATGACATAGAGCACAGTCTAGTCATTTTCCGCGAAGAACCTCGCCAGCCGGTCGACCACCGCGCGCCGATCGCCATCGGGCGTGTTGCCGAGCCGAACCACGGTCATCGCCTGCTCGGGCGATACGACGACATATTGGCCGAGGTGGCCGACGAAGGAGAAGATGCTGCCGGGGCCCGTGCCCGGGAACAATGTCGGCGACTCATAGGGGCCGCCCGGGCGATTGAGCCAGATATGCCCGCCATATTCGGGGTTCCGGGGCGAAGGGCGCAGCATGAATGCGCGCCATTGCGGCGAGATGATCTGCGCGCCATCAGGCCCCTGCCCCGTCCGCATCACCTCGCCGAGCCGCGCCCAGTCGCGCGCGGTGGCATGGATCAGGCTGCCGCCGATCTGCGTCCCCTGCGCGTCGAACTCGAAATAGACGCTCGGGATCCGCGCCGGCCCGAGCAACCTTTGCTCGGCAAAACGCCGATAGACGGCGGCGCGCACCCCCGGATCGCGCGAATTGGTCAGCGTATCGGCGATGATGCGCGAAAGAATCACCGTCGTCGCGCTCGAATATTCGTAATGCGCGCCGGACTCGGCTTCAAGCGGGCGATCGACGGCATAACCGGCCATGTCGTCGGCGCCGCCGGTGAACAGCATCCGGTTGGTGTCCGAATCCCAGATCGGGTCGCCGACCTCGGTGTGATCGAGCCCCGACGCCATGTTGAGCAAATGGCGCAGGGTGATCGCGCGCCGCGGGTCATCCGCCCCCTGCCATTCGGGAATCGGCGCGGGCGCATCGAGATCGAGCCGCCCGTCCTCGACGAGAAATCCGATCAGAATGGCGGTAACGCTCTTCGCCATCGACCAGGAGATGTAGCGCATGTCGGCGGTGTAGCCGGCGGCATAGCGCTCGGCGATCACCCGCCCGTCGCGCAGCACGATCACCGCGCGCGTTTCGCCGACGCCTTCGTCGTTGAACAATGCATCGACGAGCGGATCGAAACGCTGATCGATGGCGGATGCCTCGATATCCGTCGCGCTGTCTTCGCTATTCGGAACGACCGCCTCCGCGCCAATCAAGAGCGGCAGGGCCAGAACGGTAAACCATCTTCTCTTGGTCATACTTCCTCGCTACGGCTGTTGCCGATGAAAGTGAAGCACCCCTGGATCGTCGGATCGATCGCCGTCCTGTTCGTCCTGCTAGCGGCGGCGGCAATCCTTGCCGTTCGCATGAAGCCGACGCTCGAACTCGGCGTCGGCTACGGCGCGCATGTCATCTGCTCGTGCCGCTATATCGGCGGCCGCGATCTCGACAGCTGCTATGCCGATTACGAGCCCGGCATGGAGCTCATCCGGATGCGCGACGACGAGGATGAAAAGCGCGTCACCGCCAGCGTTCCGTTACTGGCAAGCCGCTCGGCGCAGTTCCGCGAGGGGCTGGGCTGCGTGCTTGAGCCGTTGCCGGAACGCCGCTAGGCCGCCAGCGCCTCTTCCGCCGCCAGAGTTTCCTCGATCCAGCCGCCGCCCATCACGCGGTCGCCCGCATAGAACACCGCCGCCTGCCCCGGCGCGACGCCATATTCCGGCGTATCGAACGTCACCATTTCGCCATCGAAACGCGCGGGCGCCGGCTTGGCCATTGAGCGAACCTTCGCCGTCATTTCGCCGTCAAAGCCCTCACCGAGCCAATTGAGGCTCTCAATCCGCGCGGCGGTCACCGCCAGCGCGCTTTTGGGGCCGACGACGACGCGCCGCGCTTCGGGCTCGATGCGGACTACGTAGAGCGGTTCGGGCTGGCCGCCGATGTCGAGGCCGCGGCGCTGGCCGACGGTATAATGGATGAGCCCCTTATGCTCGCCGAGCACGCGGCCGTCGCGGGTGACGATCTCGCCCCCGACATCTGCCTCGGGACGCAGTTTGCGAACGATCTTGGCGTAATCGCCGTCGGGAACGAAGCAGATATCCTGGCTATCGGGCTTCATCGCCACGCCGAGACCGAGCTCGCGCGCGATCTCTCGGACCTGCGGCTTGGGCATATCGCCCAAGGGAAAGCGCAGATAATCGAGCTGCTCCTGCTCCGTCGCGAAGAGGAAATAGCTCTGGTCGCGCGCCGGATCGGCGGCGCGGTGCAGTTCCGCGCCTTTCGCGCCCATGACGCGCCGGACATAATGGCCCGTGGCGAGACAATCGGCGCCGAGATCGCGCGCCATCTTGAGCAGATCGGTGAATTTGACGCCCTGGTTGCAGCGCACGCAGGGGATCGGCGTCCGCCCCGCCATATATTCGTCGGCGAACTCCTCGATCACCGATTCGCGAAAGGCGGTTTCATAGTCGAAGACATAATGCGCGATACCGAGCTTCTCGGCGACCGCGCGCGCGTCGCGGATATCCTGTCCGGCGCAGCACGAACCCGTGCGGCCCGTCGCTTCGCCATGATCGTAGAGCTGGAGCGTGACGCCGATGACTTCGGCGCCGGTCTTCGCGGCGAGCGCGGCGGCGACGCTCGAATCGACGCCGCCGGACATGGCGACGACAATCCGCGCCTCGCCAGGCGAGCGGTCCAGCTGGAAATCGGCAAGCATGATCGGCGTTATACAGGGGGGCGCGCAGGGGGCAAAGGCCAAAAACGGGGGCGGATGACGGCGACAGCGGCGCTCTACACGCCCGACTAACCTTTCTGACGAAAGTGTTGCGACGGGCTTTACCGCGTTTTCAGTCTTGATCGCTAGGGTGGCGTTTATGGAGATGACCGCTACCTCTTTCGAAAACCGCGCCGTGCTCGCTTATCGCACCGCATCCGATTTCGGAGCGCTGGTTGCGCTGGTCGCCGCCAATCAGGCCGCGCTGCCGATTTCGCGATCGGCGATCCGGCTCGTTCGCGATGGCGACTCTCAAACCGCCGTCGAATCGCTCATTGCCCTGTTCGCGCCGCGCCACGGCGAACGCGAGGGCGGTACAATCGCCGCGTGCGGCGCGCTGGCCGGAAGTTTTAGCCCCGCGGTCCCGCATCCGCACACCACGCTAACCCGAAAGCAACCTTGGTAAAGTGCCTGTTTACCTTGCCATTTCAGCGTTCTTTCAACCTCCTTCGCTTAGAGACTGTTCATCGTAATCAAAGCAGAGATCGCCCCAGCCCGTTTGAGGAAAGCATGATCGAAAATCAAAAGATACGCCCGGCGCAAGTCATCGGCCCCTTGGGGGAACCGCTGACGCTCGAGTCGCTGCCGCCGGCCAATACCCGCCGCTGGGTCGTACGCCGCAAGGCCGAGGTCGTGGCCGCCGTAAACGGCGGCCTGCTCAGCGTCGACGAAATCTGCGAGCGTTATGACCTGACCGTCGAGGAATTTGCCGGCTGGCAGCGCGCCATCGACCGCTCGGGAATGCCCGGACTTCGCGTGACGCGCATCCAGCACTATAAATCGCTCTACGAACGCCAGCAGAAATATTAGCCTTTCCGCCGCACGGCCGATCAGCGGCCGCCGGCGTGCAAACGAATCCCCCGGCAGCTGACTCTCCGTCGGGCGGCCGGGGAATTTGTATTTGAAGCCGGCGGGTTTAAATCTCTCAAGCGCAACAAATCGATTCGTGGACGAAACGAGGAACGAATAATCCCGCCACGCGTAGATTGGGCAGACACAGGGTCGAATGTCATTCCGGCAGGGACCGAGCAAAGGGAGAGAACACCTCATGGGAATCATTATCGCGATCATCGTCGGCGGTATCATCGGCTGGCTCGCCAGCATGGTCATGAACCGCGATGCATCGATGGGCATTTTCTGGAACGTCATCGTCGGCGTCATCGGATCCTTCCTCGGCGGCTGGATCGGCACATTCTTCGGCGTCGGTTCGACCTTGACCGCCCTTTCGCCGATCGGACTGCTCATGTCGTTTGTCGGCGCGGTCGTCCTGCTGATGATCGTCAACCTCGTCCAGCGCGGACGCCTTCGCTAGACGAATTGACGAAAGGCCGGCAAATAGGGCCGTCCGGCAATCCGCCGGGCGGCCCTTTTCATTGCGCTATTGAAGTTCGAAGCTGACCGAGACATTGGCCGTCAGCCGCTGTTCGCCTGGTGCGATTTCGAGACTCTCGGCCTGATCGGCCGCCATCATGCGCTGTCGCGCCATGATGACCGGCGGCTGGCCGGCGCCGCTCTCGCTGACCGCGATGATCCGAACGACGCGCATGCCGAGCGCCGACGCGTAGAGCTCGGCCCGCTGCCGCGCCTTGGCGATGGCATCGCGCCGCGCCTCGTCGAGCGCCGCCTCGGGCTCATCGACGCGCAGGCTCGGCCCATTGATCTGGTTGATTCCCTGGGCGACGAGCGTATCGATTATCGGCCCGGCCCGCTCGATATCGCGAAACGTCACCGTCAGGCTGTTGGTCGCGGTATAGCCGATCAGACGCGGCTCGCGGCCTTCGCCGTAATCGTAGCGCGCGTTCAGGTTGATCTGCGCTGTCTGAATGTCGCGACGGGCAATTCCGGCGCGATCGAGCGCGGCGAATATCGTGCGCATCCTGGCATTGTTGTCGGCGAGCGCGGCCTGCGCCGTCGCCGCTTCGGTCACCACGCCGGCATTGATCTCGGCGACATCGGGCACCCGCCGCGATTCGCCGGTGGCGACGATATCGAGCCGTGTGCCCTCGATCGCCATCGCGACAACCGCAACCTCCTGGGCCTGCGCCGCAACCGGCGCCAAACCGGTCATGCCGAGCGCCAAAATCGGTGCTGTCCATCTCTTCATCGTGATTCTCCCAGAAAATCGGCCCCGCGAGCCGCTCCATCGTAACCGCGCTTAAGCAAATTTTCCTTGTCGCTTCGATGAACGGTCAACTGACAACGGCGGATACCCTTGCTTTCGTGACCCGCAAACCGCATTTAATGCGCAATTCAATTGCCGGGTTGAGCCTTGTGTATTATTGATGTAACACAGCTTGGCATTATGGATATCCGGAAACAGGATTAATAAGGTGGCGGACATGAACGTCGAACCAAATTTCGCGCGGGCAAACGCCGAACCCTTCCTCGACTTCGAAGAGGAGGAACGCCGGAAGAAGCGGCGGCGGCGCGCAATCATTATCGGCGCAGTGGTTTTGCTCGCGGCGATCGCGATCGCCTTTTTGATGATGCGTGGAGGCGCGGGCGCGGTGGCCGGTGAAGAAGGCGAGCGGGCCTTGCCCGCGGTCACCGTGATCGTTCCCGGTTCGCAATCGATCTCGAACATTATCTCGGCCACCGGCACGCTCGCCGCGCGACGCGAACTGCCCATCGGCGTTGCCGGCGAAGGCGGCCAGATCGCGCGCGTGTTCGTCGATGCGGGCGACTGGGTCGGCGTGGGCCAGGTGCTCGCGACCATCGACGCTTCGGTGCAGACTCAGCAGACGCGATCGGCGCAGGCCAATATCGAAGTCGCCCGCGCCGATCTCGCGCTGGCGCAATCCGAACTCGATCGGGCGCTCCAGCTCGTTGCCCGCGGTTTCATCAGCCAGGCCGATATCGACCGCAAAACCGCTACTCGCGACGCCGCGCGCGCCCGCGTCAATGTTGCTGCGGCGCAAGCCGCGGAGC
>CAYQVL010000129.1:0-5794 GCA_964420825.1 uncultured Sphingomonadaceae bacterium | reverse complement strand
GAGCGCATCGCCGAGGCCGTAACGGCTTTCGGCGGGCGCGCCGAAATGACGCGCGCCGACCATGCGTGCGGCAGCGACCGGCTCGCCGAAGTCGCGGGTCGCATCGATGCCGAAATCGTCATCAATATCCAGGGCGACGAACCGCTCGTCCGGTCGAGCGACCTGGCCGCTCTGGCCGCATTGATGCGCGCCGAGCCGGGTGTGCGGGTTGCAAGCCTGTGCCATCCGATATCGGCCGACGAGGCCGCCAATCCGAGCCGCGTCAAGGTGGTCTGCGACGCGGCGGGCGACGCGCTCTATTTCAGCCGCGCGCGCATCCCGCATCCCCGCGACACCACGCCCGACCATTATCGCCAGCACGCCGGCGTCTATGCCTATCGCCGCGAGGCGTTGCTGGGCTTTGCCGGGCTCCCCGTGCCCATCGAGGAAAGCGTCGAAGCGCTCGAACAATTGCGCTTTCTGAGCGCGGGAATCGCCATCCGGATGATAGAAACCGCACCGACCGGCCCGGGCGTCGATACCCCCGAGGATGTTGCGCTGGTCGAGAAATTGCTCGAAAACTGATCGACCGCGGCATCGGGATGCAACCCAAAGGCGGCTCGGTTGTTGAAGGATAAAGACCAGGGAGATCCGTCATGCGCGCCATTTTCATCGCAACGCTCGCCACGCTGCCGCTTGCCGTCACAGCCTGCGTACAGAACGAGCGCTACGACCCCCATGATCCGGCTCCGGCCTATGCGGATGTCCAGTCGGCGAGCGCGGCGCTTTACGATGCATCGGGGCGCTCGCATGGCGAGGCCACGATCACCCAGCTCGACGACGGCATCCGGCTGGTCATTCGCGGCAACGACTTTAGCCCGGGCGCTCACGGCGCGCACATCCATATGACGGGCAGCTGCGCGGCGCCCGACTTTACGAGCGCCGGCGGTCACTGGAACCCGTTCGGCCGCGCCCACGGCCGCGATAACCCGGCAGGGCAGCATATGGGCGATATGCCCAATCTGCTCGTCGGGCAGGATGGCACCGGGCTCCTCGAAGTGACGATCGGCGGCGCGCGGATCGCCGGCGGCGATGCGCCGCTGCTCGACGGCGACGGAGCGGCGATCGTCATCCATGCGGGCGCCGACGATTATCGCAGCGATCCCGCGGGCGATGCCGGATCGCGGGTGGCTTGCGGCGAGATCGTGCCCGGCGGCTTTTAGATCGGTTCACCCGCCGCGCGCGCTCTCTCGACGAGTGTCGCTTCGGCTTCGGGAACGAGCCGGTAGGCGAAGATCAGCAATGTCAGCCCGATCGGCACCGCGATAAGCAGGCTGAGCACGCCCGTCGACAGGCTGCCGGTCGCCGCCGAAACCTGCCCCGCCATATAGGGGCCGAGCGCGAGGCCGATCAGCGTGGTGGCGAGGAAGAAGGTCGCCGTCGCGGTCCCGCGCATTCTCGGCAACACGAGATCCTGCGAGGTCGCCGCCGCCGCGCCGAGCGCCGAACTGGCGATCAGCGTCAGGAAGAAGCTCAGCACATAGAAGACGAGCGCGTCATCGGTGGTGAAGGCTATGACCAGCGGGATAGCGGGGACCGCGAGCCCGAACATCACGACGAGCAGCCGCCCGGCCGGATTGCGCTGGCGCAGCCAATCGGCCATCCGCCCGCCCATGATGACGCCGAGGAAGCCGGCGACCGCGCCCGGGCCGCCGATCCACCAGCCGGCGTCGCCGGGCGCCGCGCCGATGACGCGGATCGCATAGGGCGCCGCCCAGAAGGAGGCGGCGTAGGACATGAAGGCGACCATGCCATAGCCGAGGATCGTCGTGAGAAAGGCCGGGTTGCCCCAGATCAGCTTGAACGCCGGCGGATCGCGGTGCCGCAGCGTCGTCGCCCAGGAGAAGATCGCGTAATAACCGACGCCGACAGCGATCCACTGCTGAGCGTTGCCGGTCAGCTGCGTCATGGCATAGGCGAGGGCGGCAATGACCGCCGCTCCGGCGAGGTTGAGCATCAGCGACTGGCTGCCTTCGCGGATAGCGCCGATCAGCGTGAACGGCGGGATGACGGCGACGAGCTCGCGCAGGAAGCCGCGGAACGGATCCTTGGGCGGCGGTGTCGGCAGGCCCTCGGCCTCGCCGCGCAGCGGTTCGCGCAGGGTGAAAACGAGAATCGCAAGCAGCAGGCCGGGCAAGCCGACGATGATGAACGCCGCCTGCCAGCCGGCAAGGCCGAAGGGCGCGTCGACCGGATAGGCCTCGTTCCACCATTCGACGATTTTGCCGCCGATGAGCAATGAAACGCCGCCGCCCAGATAGAGCCCCGACGAATAGATGGCGAGCGCGGTGGCGCGCATCTTCTTGGGGAAATAGTCAGAGATCAGCGAATAGGCCGAGGGGCTCGCGGTCGCCTCGCCGACGCCGACGCCGATCCGCGCGAAACTTAGCATGGTGAAGTTCTTCGCGAAACCCGAAAACGCCGTCATCGCCGACCAGATGGCGAGGCCGACGGTCATCAGCCGGACGCGGTGCCAGCTGTCGGCGAGCTTGCCGAGCGGGATGCCGAACAGAGCATAGAAGACGCCGAATGCGGTTCCGTAGAGGAAGCCGAGCTGATCGTCGGTGAGGCCGAGATCGGCCTTGATGTCCTCGGCGAGGATCGAGAGGATGTTGCGATCGACGAAATTGAGCACGTAGATGACGACGAGGACGCTCAGCACATACCAGCTATAGCCGGTGGCCTTGTGCTCGGCGGGTATGTGCACGCCGGCAAGCGGCGCGCCTTCGGCGAGGCCTTCGCTCGCATCTTCACTCATCGCCATACACCGGCTCCCCGCACTCGTTTTTGTTTGAAGGGGGTGTAACAGCGCAGACGGCTTTGGCAAAAGCCTAATGCGAAAAAACGGAAAAAGGGGACCGCATGTCTGTGTCGATATTGTTCGTCTGCCTCGGCAATATCTGCCGCTCGCCGCTCGCCGCTCGCCGAGGGCGGGTTTCGCACCGAAGCCGAACGGCAAGGTCTCGATGCCGAGAGCGATTCGGCGGGGACGGGGAGCCGGCACGCGGGGCAGGCGCCCGACGCGAATGGCCATTATGTCATTGCGAGCGCAGCGAAGCGATCCAGGGCGCCGCAAGTTGCGCTCGATTGCCGCGGGCCTTCGATCCTCGCAATGACGAATTATTTGAGAGCGTTACCGCAACGAATAGCGCTCGACGATTTCGTAGCGCGCGCCTTCGCCGGCGAGGAAGCTTTCGTAGAGACAGAATTCGGCGACCGCGAAGGGTGTGCTGGTCAGCGCGGCGTGGACGCGGGCGAAATCGTCGATCGGACCGCTCGACCGGTTGAGCCGGGCGAGGGTGATATGCGGCAGATAGGCGCGGTGTTCGGGCGGCACGCCGCAGCGGCGCAGCGCGCTGTCGATTTTCCGGTGGAGCGCCTTGAGGGAATCGTGCGGGCGGACGCCGGCCCATAGGCTGCCGCGGCGACCGCCGCTTTCGAAGCTGCCGATGCCGTCGAGCGCGACGCCGAAAGCCGCGCCGCGGACGCCGCCGAGCGCGATCGCGATATCCTCGGCGAGCGGCGTTTCGACCTCGCCGATGAAACGCAAAGTGATGTGCAATTGGGCGTCGCTCTGCCAGCGAGCGGCGCGGACGCCCTCCATCAGGCCGAGCAATTGCGCGCGAATCGCGCGGGGCGGGCGGATGGCGGCGAACAGGCGGTGCATGGTGATCGGCGGCTTAACCTTTTTTGCCCCGCCGCTAACCCGCTTTGGCTTGAAAAATCGGACGCGATCACCGATATAGACGGCAAGTACGGCAACATTCGCCGGTTTAGCAAGGAGATGTAAGGACATGGCCAACTGGTCCAATCCCAATACCGGCCTTACGGGGCAACCCCGGGGCGCGGCCGATACGGGCGCCCGCGACGTCGCATTCGACGCCGGTTTGCGCTCCTATATGCTCAAGGTTTACAATTACATGGCATCTGGCGTGCTGCTTACGGGCATCGTCGCGATGCTGTTCGCGCGCGGCGGCGCTGAATCGCCCGCGGCGCAACTGTTCGTGGGCGGGGGTTTGCTCGCCTGGGTGGTGATGCTCGCGCCGCTGGCCTTCGTGCTGGTGATGAGTTTCGGCATGAACCGGCTCTCGGCGGCCGCCTTGCAGGGGCTTTTCTGGGCTTTCGCGGTGGCCATGGGGCTGTCGCTGTCGACGGTGTTCCTCGTCTATACGGGCACCTCGATCGCGCAGACCTTCTTCGCGACCGCCGCCGCTTTCGCCAGCCTCAGCCTGTGGGGCTATACGACGAAGAAAGATCTGTCGGGCTGGGGCACCTTCCTGTTCATGGGGCTGATCGGCCTCATCGTCGCGATGGTGGTCAATATCTTCCTCCAGTCGAGCATGATGAACCTCGTGATCAGCGCCATCGGCGTGCTGATCTTCGCCGGGCTGACCGCCTATGACACGCAGCGGATCAAGAGCGTCTATTTTCAGGTCGCCGGTCATGCCGAGATGATCGGCAAGGCCGCGATCATGGGCGCGCTCAACCTCTATCTCGACTTCATCAACATGTTCCTGTTCCTGCTCCAGTTCATGGGCAACCGGAACTAGACTTTGCGATAACAGGTAGGAAAAAGGCCCGGCGGGGAGACCTGCCGGGCCTTTTTTGCGTGCGAGTGGGGCAGGACGAGAATTGACGCACTCCCCGTCATCGCGAGCGCAGCGAAACAATCCGGAGCCGATCGCGAGGCGGCCCTCGATTGCTTCGTCGCTTCGCTCCTCGCAGCGACGATTCGAACCGAATCCACCGGGGTCCCCGGCGGGGGAGGATTCAGTCCCTTTCCGGCGCGCCGGACGGAAAAAGGCCGCGATAGGGCCGCGCCTCCTCGACACAGCGGGCGACTGCCGGGTGGGCGAGGAGGTCAGCGCGAAGCGCAGCCACGCGACCGCAAGCATCGGGAATGCGTTCGACCCAGTCGGCATAGAAGAGCGACGGCGCCGCGGCGCAACTGACAAGCGAGATATGCGGCGGCAATGCGTTTTTCGACAGCCAGTCTTCGAGCCACGCATAGACGCGCCGCAGGCCGATCTCGCCGGCGGCGATCTCTCCGAGGTCGGGGTTTTTGCCATCCGCGATATGGGCGCTGACGATGCGCTGCATCGAACCCATCACGTAATTGTCGAAAATCCGGTCGAGCATGCGGACGACGACCGCCTCGCGCGGATCGGCGGGGATCAGCCCTCGCGCCGCCTCCTGCGTCGCGACCAGATATTCGATGATCGCGGTCGCCTCGACGATCATCGTGTCGCTCTCGCGCAGCACCGGGAATTTGCCCGCCGGATGCGCGGCCTCGATGAAGGCGCCGTTTTCGGCATGATCCTGATCGAGCATCCGGAATTCGAACGGGATGTCGCAGGCGTAGAAGGGGATCAGCGCCTTCCAGCTATAGGAGGAGAAGGGGTGGCCATAGATTTCGATGATCACCAGGTCCCCGCTTCCATCTTCTTGCGGCGCGCGAGTTCCCGCTCGCTCGGTTCCTGCATCGCGAAGGAACCTGGCTCGATGTCGCCCACCGGTTCGTAGGTCGCCATCGACACGCCGGTGCTCGTCAGCCGGTGTTCGATCAGCTGGAATGCGCCCGCCGACGTCCCCTCGCCGAACAATCGCTTGCCGGTGCCGATGACGACCGGCGCCGTCATCGTCACGATCCGGTCGAGGAGGCCGCGCTCGAGCAGTTGCGGATAGAGCGTCGTGCTGCCCTGGATGACGAGGTTCGGCCCCTCCTCCGCCTTGAGCGCGGCGAGCGCGTCGATGT
>CAYQVL010000128.1:0-5824 GCA_964420825.1 uncultured Sphingomonadaceae bacterium | reverse complement strand
AGATCATCCGCCAGGTCTGCGCGGAACTTGGCGTGACCATCGCCAACGGCGCACTCGCGCGCGACCACGTCCATCTGTTCGTCGAGACACCGCCGCACGTTGCCGTCAGCGACTTCGTGCGCCGCGCCAAGGGTCGCTCGTCGCGCAAGATCCAACAGGAGTTCGAACACATCCGCAAGCGCTACTGGGGCCGGCGCTTTTGGGCGAGGGGCTACTTCTCGACTACCTCCGGCAACATCACCGATGACGTCATCAACAACTACCTCAACCAGCATATCAGCAAGAACGGCTTCAGCCCTTCCGCATGATGTCAGCCGGTAAGTCATTCAGTTTCGGGTCGGACACTAAGCCTGACCTCGCCCGCAGCCCGACCGATCCAGACGACGACCGGTCTGCCGGGCTGCCGGGTCGGGAGCTGGGCGGCGCTCGCCAAGGAGATGCGGGGGGCGCTATCCCAAACACCCCTGGCCCCACGATCCGGCGAGCGCCGCGACGACATTGCGCGCCACGAAAGCCGATGCGCGGCGGCGGTCATAAGCAGAAGCCATTCAGCCATTGCACGGCGCCGATGCGGCGGTTAAACGGGGCGCCGCCTGCGGGGAGATATCCCGCCGGCACGGGGCCGTAGCTCAGTTGGGAGAGCGCTGCAATCGCACTGCAGAGGCCGGGGGTTCGAATCCCCCCGGCTCCACCATTAAAACTGTCGGTTTTCCGGGGCATTGGGGTCATTGCCCCATTCCTCGCTTGCGGCTGCTGGATCGCATCTGGATCGCAAGGGAATCCGCCTATTGGGTCCGGACCTTAGTTTCGGTCTCTTGAGGCCCGGATAGCGTCCAAAATTCACCGCAACTGGGCGATTTGGCCCACTAGTTTTTCATAGTATATCATATTGATATAAAGGGGGAAGTATGTGGAGGCCCGAGCCGGAATCGAACCGGCGTGCAAGGATTTGCAGTCCTCTGCGTAACCACTCCGCCATCGGGCCGGAAGGGGGTGCGCAATGGGCAGTTGGCGGGCGTCTGTCAAGCGGTGCGGCCTGTTTGTCGAAAGCGGCGTCAGGCGGCTTGGCGCTTTCCCAATAAGCCGATAGAAGGCGGCGTTGACGTTGCTGTGTTAGTTATATAAGACAGTTGCCATGATGCGAAATCCCGTCAACAAAGAAATATTCCAATAGGGCTGGTCCGAATGAAGCCAGATTTTGCCGAGATGCGCGAAGCGATGGTCGAAAGCCAATTGCGGTCGGCCGCGGTCGATGATCCGCGCGTCGTGCGGGCGATGGCGCGCGTTCCCCGCGAAGCTTTCGTTCCCGCCGACAAACGCGCGCTGGCTTATGCCGAAATGCTGCTGCCGATCGGCGAAGGACGCCGGCTCAACCTGCCGATGGCGACCGGGAAATTGCTTACCGAGCTCGCGCTCACACCTGCGGACAAGGTGCTCGTGATTGGTGCTGCTACGGGCTACGCTGCCGCGGTTTGCGCCGAACTGGCGGGCATGGTGATCGCGTTGGAAGAACTGCCGCTCGCCAACGATGCGGCAACGGCTTTGGTGGACTATGCCAACGTCGAGCCTGTCATCGGGCCGCTGAACGAGGGGTGGGCGGCAGCCGCACCCTATGACGCAATTCTTATCGATGGCGCGATTGAGCAGGTGCCCGATGCCATCGCTGCCCAACTCGCCGAGGGCGGCAGGCTGGTTACGGCGTTGATCGACAAGGGAATTTCCAGGCTCGCTTTCGGTCGCAAACAGGGCGGCGCGTTCGGAATGATCGAATTTGCCGACGCCCAATCGACGATTTTGCCGGGCTTCGAACGCCCGAAAACTTTCACCTTCTAAAGAATGTTCAGGACGTCCGCTCATGGCTAAACCCATATTGATCGGCGCGGCAGCAATCGCGCTAACCTTCTCCGGGCCTGCGCTCGCCGATTCGCTGAGAGGGGCGCTGGTTCAGGCCTATCAGACGAATCCGACATTGACCGCCGCGCGCGCGGGTCAGCGCGCGAATGACGAAAATGTCCCGATTGCCCTTTCCGGCGGACGGCCCGATCTTTCGGCGACCGGCACATTTACCGAGGTTCTGCGCAAATCGCCGAACAGCTTTACCTCGCCGACTCGTATCGGGCAGGCGCAACTTTCGCTCGAAGTGCCGATTTTTCAAGGCGGTGCGGTGCGTAATGGCGTGCTCGCTGCGGAGCGCCGCGTCGAAGCAGGAAGAGCCGACCTACGGACGGCCGAGGCCAATCTCTTCACCCAGGTTGTGGCCGCCTATCTCGACGTCATCAGCAATCGCAATATCGTCGAGTTGAATGCCAATCAGGTCAATGTGCTCGAAACCAACGCCCAAGCGACCAATGATCGCTTCGAAATCGGCGATCTGACGCGCACCGATGTCGCGCAGGCCGAGGCGCGACGCGAACTCGCGCGCGGCCGTCTCGAGGCGGCGCAGGCCGAACTTGTCGCTGCCGAGGAAAATTATCTACGATTGGTCGGCGATTGGCCCGAGGCGCTCGAACCGCCGCCGCCGCTGCCCGATCTTCCCGATTCGCCCGACCTGGCGGAAGACGTTGCAATTGGCAACAATCCGGGGCTTATCTCGGCGCAGCGCAGCGCCGAAGCCGCGCGCCGCGATATCGATGTCGCTGAGGCCGCTCGGCTACCCCAGCTTTCGGCCGTCGCGAACGGCGCTTACAACAATTTTTTCGGCACGTTGGGAAGCGGGCTCGTCGGCGCAACCTTCGCACAACACGAAACGACCGCCAATATCGGGCTCAGGGCAACTGTACCGCTTTATCAGGGTGGCGGACCGTCGGCGCGAGTGCGGCAATCGCAGGCGCGTTACGGGCAAGCCCAGGAAGCGATCATCGCGACCGAGCGCAGTGTCATCGCCGACGTTCGCTCGGCTTTCTCGCGCTACCGCGCGGCGCTTCAGGTGATCGATTCCTCAACCCACGCAGTGGAGGCAAATGCCCTTGCACTCGAAGGCACTCGAGCGGAAAATTCGGTCGGTTTGAGGACGATATTGGATATTCTCAATGCCGAACAGGAGCTTCTCAACAGCCAGGTCGACTTGGTGACTGCACGCCGCAACGCCTATGTCGCCGGCTTCAACCTGCTTGCGGCGATGGGCAAGGCCGAAGCCGAAGATCTCGGGCTCGACGGCGGCATTCTTTACAACTCCGCCGACAATTATCACCGCGTGCGCAATATCTGGTCCGACTGGAACGACGATCCCATGCCTGTGACTCAAGCGACACGCACCGTCGACAATCCGGAACGGGCTATCGTGACAACGCCTGAAAATTAAGGCATGGCGCGCAAATGGGCGACGTTAACCACGAACCGACGATGGAAGAGATTCTCGCTTCCATCAAAAAGATCATCGCCGAGGATAACCACCCGGCGGCTTCAAGGCCCGTGGCCATGGCCAATCGGCCCGTTCGGGAACCCATAGAAGCCAGTGCCGATGACGAGGTTCTTGAGCTAACCGAAGCCGTCGAGCCGGGATCTCTCGGCCGCCGCGATTCAAGTTTATCCCCGGCACCTGCAAGCGACGACACTCTGCTCGTCTCCGAAGACGCCGCGCGGGCCAGCCGCGAGGCGTTCGCTGCGCTGTCCGCCGCTGTCATGCCGTCGGCCTCTGCGCCGGGCGCGATCGGCGAGCACACGCTGGAAGGGCTGGTTCGCGATATGTTGCGGCCGATGCTCAAGGAATGGCTCGACGCCAACCTTCCCGGCATCGTCGAGCAGATGGTCGCCGGTGAGATCAAGCGGATCAGCGGCCGATCCGATTAGCCACGCGGATGCGCTAAGCCTGGGGATGCGGGATCGAATGGCGCCAATGAAATCGCTCGTCATTGCCATAGGCGCCGCAGCGCTGGCGCTCTTTTCCGTCCCCGCGTCCGCGCGCCCCTTTACGCCCGAAGATCTCGTCCAGTTGCGGCGGCTTGGCGGTAGCACCGTTTCGCCCGACGGAACGCAGCTTGTCTATGCACTCGGCGAAACCGATCTCGAAGCCAATGCCAGCCGCGGCGACCTTTGGAAGATCGATCTCGGCGAACCCGGCGCAGCGGCTGTCCGATTGCGTTCTACGCCCGAAGAGGACGAACACTCGCCGGCGTTCTCGAGCGACGGCGCGAGCATTTATTACCTGTCGGATCGTTCGGGATCGAACCAGGTCTGGCGGCTGGCGCCGGCGGGGAGCGAGGCTGTACAGGTGACGGCGGTCGATGCCGATGTTTCGGGATTCAGCATCGCGCCGGGCGGCGGCCAAATCGCGCTGTGGTTCGACGAGGATCGACATTGCGCGGCCGCAAGTTGCGCCGATCCGCCTGCGACCGACCCGGCGGCAACGGTGCGAGGTTATGACGAAGGTTTCACCCGGCAATGGGAGAATTGGGGCGATGGCGCGCGATCGCGGCTTGTGACTTTTGCGCTGGTCGACGGGGTTGCGGCCGGCGAAGGGGTTTTCGTGTCGCGCGGATTCGACGGGAATGTTCCGAGCCGCCCGTTCGGCGGCGGCGGCGAAATCGCCTGGCATCCGGCGGGCGGTTCGCTGTTCTTCGTCGGCCGCGAATCGGGGCGCAGCGAGCCGCGTTCGACCGACCTCGATATATATGTCGTAGCCGCCGACGGCAGCGCGCCGCCGCATGTGCTGACCGACGGCAACCCGGCCGCCGACATGCTGCCGACCCCGTCGCCCGACGGGCGGCTCCTCGCCTATGTCGCGATGGCCGCACCGGGTTATCTCAGCGACCGCCAAGTGCTTCATTTGCGCGATCTGGCGACCGGCGAGACGCGCGCGCTGACATCGCGTTGGGACCGCTCGATCGGTTCGATCGCCTGGTCGCCCGACATGCGGTATCTTTGGCTGACCGCGCGCGTCGGGCTCGATCTCGCACTTTTTCGCATGACCCTGGCCGAAGGTGCGATCACGCGCTTTTCGGACGACGGCAGTATCGGATCGGCGGCGCCGCAAGCCGATGGATCGGTGCTGGTGACGATGGCGAGCGCGCTCGCGCCGAGCGATTTGTATCGCATCGGCGCCGACAGGAGCGTGACCCGGCTGACCGACGTGAATGGCGACCTGCTCGAAGACATCGACATGCCGACCCGCGAGACGTTCAGCTTTGCCGGGGCGGGGCGAAACCCGATTGCCGGACAGATATTCCGGCCGCCGGGAATGGAGCCGGGAATGCGCGCGCCGGTCGCGCTCTGGGTTCACGGCGGGCCGCAGGGCTCGTACGGCGACAGTTGGTCGTACCGCTGGAACCCGGCGGCGATGGCGGCGCGCGGCTATGCCGTGGTGACGATCGATTTTCACGGGTCGGTCGGCTACGGCCAGCGCTTCACCGACAGTATCGTCAACGATTGGGGCGGCAAACCGCTGCGCGATCTCCAGCTCGGGCTTGCCGCCGCGCTCGAAGCCAACGACTGGATGGACGGGGAAAGGGTCTGCGCGCTCGGCGCTTCCTATGGCGGCTATATGATGAACTGGATCGCGGGCAACTGGCCCGAGCGTTTCTCCTGTCTCGTCAACCATGCCGGGATATTCGACCTGCGATCCTTTTACTATTCGACCGACGAGCTGTTTTCCCCCGAGCATGATTTCGGCGGAGCCTATGACCAACGCAGCGAAGCCTATGAGCGCTGGAACCCGGTCAACCATCTCGCCGGCTGGCGGACGCCGATGCTCGTTATCCACGGCGAGCGCGATTTCCGCATTCCCTATACGCAAAGCCTGTCGACGTTCACCGCGCTGCAGAGCCGCGGCATCGCCTCGCGCTTGCTTGTCTTCCCCGACGAAGGCCATCGGATCGTGCTTCCGCGC
>CAYQVL010000127.1:0-5834 GCA_964420825.1 uncultured Sphingomonadaceae bacterium | reverse complement strand
GGATCATGAAGGCCCAGCCCGGAAATTTCGCCGGGTCGCGCAGCCGTCCGATCCCCCGCGCGATGTCGAGCCAGCATTCCTGAACCGCGTCGCGCGCCAGCTCGTCATCGCCGGTGAAGCGCCGCGCCGATCGGAGCAGTCGCGGCTGCCAGCGCGCCGCCAGCCGCTCGAGCGCCCGCCGGTCGCCGCTCTGGACATGGAGAACGAGCAGTTCGTCATAAATCCGCCCGCTATCCCGCATCCATAACGCCTCCTGCTACAGTCCTATAGTCTATGGGGCGCGGGAAAAGGTTCGATGTGGAATTCCGCCATGCTGAATTCGATTCAGCATGACGAAAAGTTCAGGATGACGAAGATGAGGTCGCTCTTTGCGCCATCTCCCGTATCCGCTCCTCACCCGGAAAATTTTCGGCAACCCAGGTGTCCTCGATCTGCTTGAGCAGCCGCGAAACCTCGGGCCCCGGCTCGACTCCTCTGGCGATCAGTTCGCCGCCCTTGAGCGGGAAGCGCGGCGGCGGATTGGCGATAAGGTAGGCGAGGGCGTTGCCGGTGACGATATCGTTGGCCGGGCAGAGCAGGAGCCTGTCGATCGCGCTTTCCGTGCCGAGCCGGTAGCCAAGTGCGCGCGGCGCGGCCGTGTCACCCGGCATCCGCGCGGCAGCGATCGCGAGGCGGCTACGCTGGGCGCGCGAGAGTTTGAGGCGCGTCGCGATGGCGGTCGCCAAAGTGGGATCGGGCGGCAACAGGGCGGCGAGGCGGCGGATCGGGTCGGCGGGTTGGTCGAATGTTTTCTCGCGTTCGATCAGCCGCTCCAGCCCGTCCGCATCCACGATTTCCGGCAGCACGGGTGCGAAGATGCCGCGCTCGATCATCAGCCGCACCGTGTCCGAAGGATCGCGCAAAGCGAGTATCTTAAGCAGCTCATCGGCGATACGCTCGCGTGACAAAGCCATGAGGTCGTTGGCGCGCGCAGTGGCTGCCACAAGTCCGGGCGCGTCAGGCTGGCCTCCGCCAAAGCGCGCATGGAAGCGGAAAAAGCGCAAGATGCGCAAATGATCCTCGGCAATACGTTTGAGCGGATCGCCGATAAAGCGCACGCGTCGCCCCTCCAGGTCGGCCTCACCGCCGAAATAATCGAAGATCTCGCCGGTGAGCGGATCGGCCGAGAGCGCATTGATCGTGAAGTCGCGGCGAGCGGCGTCTTCCTGCCAGTCATCGGTATAGGCAATCTCGGCATGGCGGCCGTCGGTGGCGACATCGCGGCGCAGAGTCGTGATTTCATAGGGCTTGCCGACGAGCACCGCGGTAATCGTGCCGTGTTTGATGCCGGTCGGCACGGCCTTGATGCCTGCTGCTTCGAGGCGTTTGACGACCTCATCGGGCGCAAGCAGCGTCGCGCAATCGATATCGGTGACATCGAGGCCGAGCAGACTATCGCGGACGGCGCCTCCGACAAAGCGTATGGCCCCGTCGCGGACGCCGAGCGCCTCGAGCATTGCGTCGAGCCCCGGCGTTTCGCGCCACGCTGCCTCCGGAATCTTCACCGATGATAAGCCAGTCGGCGACCGAGATTGACGATCATCGCTGCGGTCGCTCCCCATATCCGTCTGCCTTTATAGTGCATTTCGACATAGGTCCGGTTGCGCCCCTGAAATTCGATCGATTGTTCGACATGATTGCCCGGTTCGATGAGAAATTCCAACGGCACCTCGAAAATATCGGCAACTTCGGCATCGTGCGGGCTCAGCAGTAAACCGGGCGGGATGACCCCGAGAACCGGTGTGACATGGAATCCGGTGACGGTGCGATAACTGTCGGTCACGCCGATAATCTCGACCCTGTCGCGCGGCAGGGCGATCTCCTCTTCGGCCTCGCGCAGCGCGGCACCGATCGGGCCGTCATCTTTGGTGTCGATGCGACCGCCGGGAAAGGCGACTTGCCCGGCATGGTTGCGCATCGTCTCGGTTCGCGTCGTCAGGATAATCGTCGGCTTGAGGCGATCGACGACCGGAATGAGCACGGCCGCGTCGAAGGTCGTCTGGTTCTCCGGTATCTGGGAGTCGCGAAAATCGCTTTCGAGAAGGATCGTCTCGCGGTCGCGCGACGAATCCAGCGAGGCGCGCAGCTTGTCGGCAAGGCTCACGCGTTGTTCTCCAGTACGAAAAACACGCCGTCGCTCCACAGCCCGAGTGGCTGGTAGGCTTCCGCGAGCACGAGTTCAACCAGCTCGTAGTAAACCGCGCGCGCGAGAAGTGCGTCGAGACCATCGCGGACATGGAGATAGGGCAGGGGGCCGTCCTTGCCATTGCGCAAGACCAGCGAATGGTTCGCGTCGGCGACGGTCAGATCGCCGGTGTTGAGGCGGAAGGCGACGCGGCGGGCTTCGCCTTTGCCTTCGCTCTTGAGTTCGACTGCGACGAAGGGCGCGTCCTCGACGGCGATCGAGAGTTTTTCCGCCGGCGTTACGAGGACATAACCGCCATCGTCTTCGCGCCGCAGGATTGACGAAAACAGCCTCGCCATCGCCGGGCGCTTGATTGGCTCGCCTTCGTGATACCAAGTGCCGTCGCGGGCGATTCGCATTTCGCTGTCGCCACAGTGCTCGGGAGACCAGCTTGCCACCGGCGGCAATTTGCGATCCTCGGCAAGCTGGGCGATTTCGGCGAGAGACAAAGCGCTGAGATCGCACGGTGGCTGCGGGTCAAGCATGTGCGCTGATTAGGCTCTCATGCGCGCGAGCGCAAAACATCAGGGCCGAGCGCGCCATGAGCGGGCCAGCGCACAGCTTCGCCGGCACGCAGCAGGATGCGTTCGGGCTCGACCGGACCCGGAAGCGTCCACCGGCTCGCCGGGCCCGAGACAAAGCCGAAGAAGCGCTGATAAAAACCTGGATCGCCTATCATGACCGCCGAAAGCCCCGCTTCGTCGAGCGCACGGCAGCAAGCCCGCGTCAGCATCTGCCCGATGCCTTTGCCTTGGGCGTCAGGACTGACCGCGACCGGTCCGACCATCACCAGCGACCGCCTGTTGGCCTGCTCGAACGCCAGCGCGACAGGCCAGCTTTGCAATGTGCCGACGAGCGCGCCTTCGGCGACGGCGGCAAAGGACAGGGCGGCGAGCGATTCGACGCCCGCGCGCACCGCATAGGCTGTGCGGCCATGGCGATCGGCCCCGAACGCTTCGTCGAGGAGAGCCTCGACGGCGGCGGCGTCGATCGCCGACAGGGGTATCAGTTCAGTCAATCGCTATTCGCTTCGCCATTTACCTCGCAGGCCGCGGCGCTTAGCGGTTCCACGACGGATGAAAAGGGCGAATCGCCCGATGCGTGTCAGATACGGGAGCCGAAATGGCTGATACGAACAGGGATATACTCAGGCTGACCGTGCGTAATGTCGAGGTTCCGGTGTTGACGGGAATCTATTCCGAAGAGACCAAATTGCCTCAACCGCTGCGGATCTCGGTAAGCGCCGATCTTGACGGTGCGGTACGGTTCGATCCCGATTCACCGCTATCGGCTTCGAAAAACTATCTCGACCTCAAACATGCGATGACCGATGCACTGCCCAAGGACCGGCATTTCACGCTGATCGAAGCTGTCGCTGAACATATCGCCGAAACGCTGTTCCTTCAGGATAAACGTGTGCGGCGCGTCGCCATCGACATCGTAAAACTGGCGATTTCTGAAAATGGCGAGGAAATCGGCATCACCATGGTGCGTAACCGGCGATGAAACTGGCGGTCGTCACGGGTGGGCGGCGGAGACTGGGCGCTGCTATCGCCGCGCGGCTGGCGTACGATGGCTATGCGCTCGCACTCCATGCCTCGCAATCAGCGACTCCGGAAGATCAGTTGCGCGATACGCTCGAAAAGGAAGGGACGCCGTGGCACTGCTTCGCCGCCGATCTCGCCGATGCCGGCGCAACCGAAGCATTGCTCCCCGCAATCGCGGATTACTTCGGTCAAGCGCCCGACGTGCTGGTGAACAGCGCGGCGCGATTCGCTGACGATCGCCCCGAGACTGTGGACCTTGAGACTCTCGCTTCGCATTACGCAATCAATTGCGCTGCGCCGGCGGTGCTGGCGAAGGTGTTCGCAGCACAGTCCGGCACGGGCGGGCGGGCCATCGTCAATATTCTCGACCAACGCATCGCGCAGCCGCATGGGGACCAGTTCAGCTATACGCTGTCGAAAATGGCGCTGGCGGGACTCACCGAGATCCTTGCGCGCGAACTGGCCCCGGCAATCCGGGTCAACGGCGTCGCTCCCGGGCTGACAATCCCCACGAACGATTATGACGATGCGACATTGCAGACCGCCGCCGCGGAGATGCCGCTCAGGAAATTGCCTTCACCGGCGCAAGTGGCCGATGCGGTTTCCTGGCTCGCCGGTGCCGATGCCGTGACCGGCCAGACGATTTTTGTCGATGGCGGCGCGCATATGAAAGGCTTTGCACGCGATTTTGTCAATCTCGGCTGAGGGCAACCGCAGATCCTCCATTGGGCCTATTGGCGGTTGCGCGGGCAGGCGCCGAGATCCTGCATGATCATCCGATAGTCGGCGCGCGCAATCGCCAACTGCTCGCGATCCATCGATTCCATGCTCCCCTGGGGCAGCGATTCGGGCAAAAAGCAGGCAAGCCGATACCATAAGAGAGTATCGCGTTGCGGCGGCGGAGACGCCGATTCGACGATTTCGCTTAACGACACCGACCAGCGCGGACGTTGATTAGGGCGCCGCAAGACACTCAAGGAAACCGGGCGGCCATCGCTTGTCGACAAGAATATCTGGGTTTCGCTTTCGCCGGGCAGGGCTCCGGCAACGCTGAACGCATTGCCGATCCCTGTGACTATGCCCGGCGCCCGCGGCGCGGCCGCTTCGGTCAGGATCGCGCGAATAGCTTGCTCGCGTTCCGGCAGCCAGTCGATTTGCGCATCGGGCGCGGTGAGCCGTAGTTCGCTTGAGTTTCCCCGCACCGGAGCGGCCAGCAACAAGACCTCGCGATCCTTGAGCCGCGGCCGTCTGCCATCGGCATCTAGCGGGGCGTCGACGAGGTAAGAAACACGCGCCGCAACGGCTTCGCTGCTGCGAATCAGGCTCTGGAGCTCGGCCTCGATATAATAGCGGACATGACCCGGCGGCACGCCGACCGCCCTTTCATCGCGTAGCCGCGTGGCCCGTTTGATCTCGGCGCGCGCGACAATCGGCGCGGCGAGGGCGAGGTCGGCCAGATCGGCGTAAGTCAACTCGCTATCCGGGCTAAGCGGCTGACTTTTCGCGCCATCGGCAAGCGGCAAGGCAAGGGCGCAGAGCATGGCCAGAAGAGCAGGAACTCGCATAATTTTCCCCATTCGGAACTTTTAAAGTGGCTATGGTCTTGTATCGTATCTGGCCATGCGCGTAACAGTTGCGTAACGCGTTGGCGAACGGTAGTGAGTTGCCATCTATCGATGAAACATTAGTACATCGTCGATGGGTTGCCCATTCCTAGATGCCGGATTAACCGGCACTGTATGGGTGTCGGGCTTTGGAGGGAGTATCTAAGTTTAATGGCCTATGCTGACCAAAGGATGAGCGGTCGCCGGATCACGGCGATCATCATCGTTGCCCTTCTCCATGTTGTACTTGCCTACGCTTTGGTTTCCGGCCTCGCCGTGGAAGTGGTCCGGCAAGTTCAGCAGGATTTGAACGTATTCGATGTCAAGGAAGAGCCGCCGCCCCCCGAGGAAGAGCCGCCGCCTCCGCCACCGGACAGGCCGATTCCGCCGCCTCCGGTGCAGGTGACGCGGCCACCTATTCACGTGCCTTCGGCGCCGGTATTCCGGCCCCCGCCGCCC
>CAYQVL010000126.1:0-5877 GCA_964420825.1 uncultured Sphingomonadaceae bacterium | reverse complement strand
ATCAGCGGGCTCCACGTCACCGCGGTGATCGGCGTCGCGATGCTGCTCGTCCTCAAATTACTCGCGCTGAGCCCAAAACTCGCGCTCAATGCGCCCCTTGTTCTGATCGCGGCGGGGGCAGGGGCGGCGGTAGGGCTTGCCTATACACTGTTCACCGGCGCCGAAGTTCCGACGGTGCGCGCCTGCGTCGCGGCGATGCTCGTCCTCGCCGGCATTGCCATGGGGCGCGACGCGATTACCTTGCGGCTGGTCGCGACCGGCGCGCTCGTCGTGCTGCTGTTCTGGCCCGAGACGCTCGTCGGCCCGAGCTTTCAGCTCAGCTTTGCCGCGGTCGTCGCGATCATCGCGCTCCACGAACATCCGCGCGTCCGCGCGCTGCTCTCGCGCCGCGACGAGCGCTGGCCCGCCAAGCTCGGACGCTTCGCGCTCGGGCTGTTGCTCACTGGCCTCGTCGTCGAGGTCGCCCTGATGCCTATCGCGCTGTTCCATTTCCACAAGGCCGGACTCTATGGCGCGCTCGCCAATATCGTCGCCATCCCGCTGACCACCTTTATCATCATACCCTTGGAAGCGCTGGCGCTGCTGCTCGACGGCTTCGGGCTCGGCACGCCGGTCTGGTGGCTGGTCGGCGAGGCGCTCGGGCTGCTCCTCGCGCTGGCGCACACCGTCGCGGATACGCCGGGCTCGGTGGCGCTGCTGCCGACGATGCCGCTCGCCGCCTATGCCCTGATGATCGGCGGCGGGTTGTGGTTCGCGCTGTGGCGGACTCGCTGGCGCTTCTGGGGCTTCGTGCCGATCGCCGCAGGCGCGCTCTGGGCGACGCTGACGCCGAGCGCGGACCTGCTGATCACCGGCGACGGACGTCATATGGCGATGCGCGCCGACGATGGCGCGCTCGCGCTCTTGCGGCCGCGCGCGGGCGACTATGTCCGCGATATGTTCAACGAAACCTCGGGCGTCGAGGCCGAAGCCGGCGCGCTCGACGATCTGCGCGCCGCGCGATGCAGCGGCGACAGCTGCCGGATGGAGCTGTGGCGCGGCGGGCGCCAGTGGCGCGTCTTCGCGACGCGCAGTTCCTATTATCTGCCGATCGGCGCGATGCGGTCCGAATGCGCCGCCGCCGATATCGTCGTCAGCGATCGCTTTTTACCGCCGAGCTGCAACCCACGCTGGCTCAAGGTCGATCGTGCGCTGCTGCGCGATACCGGCGGCCTTGCGATCACGCTATCACCGGTGCGCGTCGCGACAGTGAGGACGCCGGGAGACGATCATCCATGGCGAAGGGGGAATGTGCGCCGCGATCGGCGATAGCGTCTCGTAGCGACTAAATTCCGTTGGTCCTGAGCCTGTCGAAGAGCGTCCATCCGGCAGCCACTCCGCCAGGCTCAGCACGAGCGAGTCAAGGAAGCCGCGGCCAAGGCGAATGGGCATGGAGAATCCTTGTCAACGCTGACTTTAAAGCAGGATCGTCTCGGACAGCATCGTCGTTGCGAGGGCCGGAAGCCCGCGGCAACCCGGAGCGGCGAGCGATGGCGTTTGCGGCTCCGGATTGCTTCGCTACGCTCGCAATGACGTCGGGATCATTCCGGTTTCACTCCTCGACGAAATTGAAGTCGGCCGGCCCTGCCCGCCTGACAAGAATGACCGCATCGGCGCCACCTGCGGGCACGGTCCAGGAGTGATTGAGCGCCCCGGGAATGACCACATAGCTTCCGACATCGAGCGAATGCGTCTGGTCCCCCAGGCGAATAGTCACCGGGCCGCGGAGGACGGCGACATATTCGGTATGCGAATGCCAGTGCAGGTCGAAGTGCGACCCTTCGGGAAACAGCGCGTAATAAATCCTGCCGCCGGTTGCAGGATCGGTGCCCGCCTCGGCAGTGCGGACACCGACCGGGAAGCCGTTGCCTCCGCCCGGCGCGCTCCATTCCAAATCGTCCCATTGCAGCGCGATCGCCCGTTCCTGCGCCGATGCTTGCGGCGCAAGGGACGACGCGAGCACGGCAGCGAACACTATTCTGATCATGGCCTGTCTCCTTGCTGGGTGAACCATGGTTCCAGCGGCGCGAGAAATCAAACGCGCGCCACGCTCACTCCGCCGCGATGTGAAACACCCGTTCGGCATTGCCGTGGCACAGGGCGTGCCTTTCGGCCTCGGTGCAGGCGAAGTCCGCGATGAAGCGCACCGCTGGCTGCATCGCCTGGTACGGATAGTCGATCGCCCAGATGACGTTGGCGATCCCCATCCGGTCGATGGCGTAGCGCAGCGCCAGCGGGTCTTCCACGCCGCTGGTGGTGAAAACGAAGTTGTCGCGGAAGTATTCCTCCATGCTGCGTTCGGTCTTCGGGGCGCGGCCCACGGTCTGTGCGCGGCTGTTCATGAAATTGATGCGCCAGATGAAGAATGGCACCATCTCGCCCACTATGGAGATATCCCTAATAGCGCCGTAACAGCCCCGCCAGCGTCCCCTGGATCGCCACCTGTTCGGGGCGGTAGCGCTGGGCTTCGTAATTGCGGTTTGCGGGGTCGAGCCGGATCATCTGGCCCTCGCGGCGAAAGGTCTTGAGCGTCGCTTCGTGATCCTCGATCAGCGCGACGACGATCTCGCCCTCGCGCGCGACCTGCGACTTGCGGATCAGCGCATAGTCGCCGTCGAGAATGCCCTCGTCGACCATTGAATCTCCGGCAACCTCGAGCGCGAAATGCTCGCCCGAACCGAGGAAAGCTGCCGGGACGCTCAGCGAATCCTGGCCCTCGATCGCCTCGATCGGCTGACCGGCGGCGATCCGCCCGTGGAGCGGCAATTCGAGAATATCGTTCGCCGCGACCGGCATGATCTTGGGTGCCGCACCGACCGGCGATTTGGCGCCCGCGGTTATCTGATCGGGTACGCGGATGATTTCGAGCGCGCGCGCGCGATTGGGCAGGCGGCGGATGAAGGCGCGCTCCTCGAGCGCCGAGATCAGCCGGTGGACGCCCGATTTCGATTTAAGATCGAGCGCGTCCTTCATTTCCTCGAACGAGGGCGACACGCCCGTCGTCGTCAGCCGGTCGTGAATGAATGTCAGCAACTCATGCTGTTTGCTGGTCAACATCGCGGTTCCTTTGCCTTTAGAACAGACGGGGAACGTGTAGGAAACAAAATATTCGCTGTCAAGCGAGCAATAGGATTTCCACGCGATCGCCCGCAGCCGCAGCCACCGCATAAGCGGGGCGATGGATGAGCAATTCGGCCTCGGCGAGAGCGGCCAGCGCCGCGCTGCTTTGCTGAGGCAGCGCTTCGACGCCCGCGTCGCACCAGCGCCCGCGCAGATATTCGCTGCGCCCGCGCACAGCGGGAAGTGCGCTCGCTAGCGTCGCGGCGATGGCGCGCGGAAGCGGATCGCGTGCGCCTCCCAACCGTGCGATCAGCGGTTCGAGAAACAATCTGCAGCTGACGAAGGCCGATGCCGGGTTGCCGGGGAGGCCGAGCACGATCGCTTCGCCAAGACGTCCGGCCATCAGCGGCTTACCCGGCTTCATCGCGATCCGCCAGAAATCGAGGCTCGCTCCTGCTGCTTCGAGCGCCGGGCGGACGAGATCGTGATCGCCGACCGACGCGCCACCGATGGTAACCACGATATCGGCGCCGCGCGCAGCGCCGAGCGCGGCGCCGAGCGCGCCGAGATCGTCGGCGACGATGCCATGATCCTCGATTGTAACCGGTAAATTGGCGAGCTGTGCGATCAGCATCGGACCGTTTGAAGCAGGCAGCTGCGAAGCGCTCGTCGCCGTACCTGGCGGCGCCAGTTCGTTGCCGGTCGAGATCATCGCGACTACTGGCTTGCGGCGCACCGGCAAATCGCCGTGCCCGGCGGTAATCGCGAGCGCAAGCCGCGGCGGCGTCAGCCTTTGTCCGGCTTCGAGCACGATGTCGCCCTCGGCAAAATCGCCGCCTTGCCGGCGAATATTTGCGCCTTCCCCCGGCGGTCCCGCGCCATCGAGAGCAAGCCGGTCGCCGTCGCGCGCGGCCTCTTCCTGGACGAGCACTGTATCCGCGCCCTCTGGAACCGGCGCGCCGGTAAAAATCCGCGCCGCCTCGCCGTGCGCGAGCGGCCGGACGAAATCCGAGCCCGCCGCGCTTTCGCCGATCACCGTCCACGGCCCTGGCCGTTCGCCGAAGCGGATCGCATAGCCGTCCATCGCCGAAAGATCGGACGCGGGCTGGGTGCGCCGCGCGATGACATCGGCGGCGAGCCATCTCCCGGCGGCTTCGCTAACCGGAAGGGTTTGCGCGGGAAGCGGCGAAGCCGGCGCCAGCAGCCGCGCTTGCGCGTCGTCGACGGGGAGCAGATCGCTCATTCCGCCGTCCAGTCGCCCGATCGTCCCCCGGATTTGGCGAGCAGTCTGATCTCGCCGATGACCATCGTCCGGTCGAGCGCCTTGGCCATATCGTAGATCGTCAGCAGCGCGACCGAGACCGCGGTCATCGCCTCCATCTCGACGCCGGTCCAGTGCGTCGTGCGCACGGTGGCGGTCGCGGTGACGCCCGCTTCGTCGAGGTCGAGATCGAGCGTTACGCCGCCAAGCGGCAGCGGATGGCAGAGCGGGATCAACTCGCTCGTCTTCTTCGCCGCCATGATCCCGGCGATCCGCGCAGCGCCCAGCACGTCGCCCTTTTTGACATTGCCTATGGAGATCGCCCGCGCGGCCTCGGCCGGCATCGCGATCCGGCCGCGGGCTTTCGCCTCGCGGACCGTCATATCCTTGCCCGACACATCGACCATGCGCGCCGCGCCGGTCGCGTCGATATGGGAGAGGTCGTCAGCCATGGCCGGTCAATAGCATGCGCGTCGCTGCTTCGATATCGGCTTGTCGCATCAACGATTCGCCGACGAGAAAGGCGCGCACGCCGTGCCCGGCGAGCCGATCGCAATCGGCTTTGGTCGCGATGCCGCTTTCCGAGACGAGAAGGGCGCTTCCGGCGACATGGCGCGCGAGCCGTTCGGTGACGCCGATATCGGTTTCGAAGGTCCTTAGGTTGCGGTTGTTGATGCCGATCAGCGGTGATTTGAGCGCCAGCGCGCGCTCGAGTTCGGCCTCATTGTGGACTTCGACGAGGACATCCATGCCGTGGTCGAGCGCTGCGGCCTCGATCTCGATCATCGCCGCGTCATCGAGCGCGGCGACGATGACGAGGATGGCGTCGGCGCCGAGCGCGCGGGCCTCGATCGACTGCCACGGATCGACCATGAAATCCTTGCGCAAAGCGGGGAGGGTGCAGGCATCGCGCGCCGCCACCAGATAATCGTCCGATCCCTGAAAATAGGGCGTGTCGGTCAACACCGAGAGGCACGTCGCGCCACCCGCCGCATAGGCGCGGGCGTGCGCGGGCGGATCGAAATCTTCGCGGATCAGACCCTTGGACGGGCTGGCCTTTTTGATTTCTGCGATCAGAGCATAGCCGGTTTCCGCCTTGGCGCGCAGGGCGGCGAGAAAACCGCGCGGCGGCGATTGCCGGTCCGCACGCGTTTCCAGATCGGCGCGCGACGTCGCGGCCATGCGACAGGCAACATCTTCGCGTTTCGCCGCGCAGATTTCGGCGAGCGTGTCGCTCACCGGAACGCGACCCACCGTTCGAGCAGATCCTTCGCCGCGCCATCGTCGATCGCGCGCGCGGCCTGGACGACGCCATGCTCCCAGCTGCCGGCGCGGCCCGCGACGATCAGCGCGCCGGCCGCGTTGAGCAGCACGGCGTCGCGATAGCCGCCGGTCTCGCCATCGAACAGCCGCCGCAGCGCCGCCGCGTTATAATCAGGATCGCCGCCGCGGATCGTTTCGATCGGATGGCTGTCGAGTCCGGTATCGTCGGGCGACACGCTGGTTCCGGTATCGAC
>CAYQVL010000125.1:0-5969 GCA_964420825.1 uncultured Sphingomonadaceae bacterium | reverse complement strand
CTCAAGCGCGGGCATGAGCTCGGCGGCGTGCTCGCGCCGGTCGAGCGGCGGCTGATGAAATTGGTCGGCGAGTAGCGAAATCCGCTCGCAGTGCGGGGGCTACCGCCCAAATGAAATGAGGAGACCGGCATCGAACCGGCCTCCCCATATCCTACTCCCGGGCCCTCGCTTGGACGAGGAGGGAGAGCTACGCCGCGAACTCGGTGCCGAGCAGCGGCAGTCGCGCCCGTACGCCTTCGGGCAGCGGCCGCACGACCAGCGCGCGGGCGTTGTGCCAGAAGGCCGAGAGCAGCAGCAGCGCCGAGCCGATGACGAGCGCCGCGAGCGCGATATTGGTCTCCACCGCGCCGAAGCGGTCGAACAGCCCGTTCAAAGCCCAGAGCACATAAGCGAGGCTCGAAACCATCAGCGCGCGCCGGTCGATCGCCAGCGCGATACCGGCCATCGCGATGTAGAGCGCGATAACGAGCACCGCGCCTCCGACGCTCAGCGCACCTTCCATGACGCCGATTTGTGCGAATATCGGATGGACGATCAGCGGCGCAGCAAGCAGGTGGAGCCAGAAGGCGATGTCGGAGCGCCGTGTCTCGCGCACCGTGTCGCTGATGTCCCAGCGCATTGCCAGGCCGAAAACGGCCAGTCCCGAGATGAACAATATCGCATTGAGCGCGGGCTGCATCGCGGCGTCGAACACATTGCCGTTCGTCGCCGCCGCAATACCGCCGACAACCGCCGCGACAAAGGCTGCGGCGCCGGCGGCGATGGTGATCGGCACGCGGAAACGCCGCCAGTGGAGGAAGGCTCCGCCAACCGCGACAAGGCCGGCAATCGCGATATAGGTCGCGACGATCGCCTCGTCGCCATTGCCATATTGGCTTTCGTCGCCGACCAATCCGACCCCGACCGCGGCGAAGACGCCACCGACAAAGGCGAGCAGCAGCAGGATCGAAGGAAAGGCCATGCGGCGCACCCTGGTGAAATATTCGGCCAGGCCCCAGGCCGCGACCGCGACGCCAGCGGCGCCGAGCCATGGCGTTATTTCCCCGCCGAGCCAGGCGATGGCGACGAGCAGCAATACGCTGGCGATCGCCACGAAGATATCGTTGAAGCCGCTGATGAGGCGAAAATGTTCCTCGTCGACGAGTGCCGTCGAGCGGTCGGCCGCCATGAATTTGCGGAACCGCGCCGCCTCGTCGGCCTTCATCGCCCCCGCGGCCACCGCCGCTTCGAGATCGCTTTCGCTGAACATGTTGACTCTCCTGATTCTGTTATCGGAGGCGGAATAGCACAGCTGTATTAGTGATGCAACACGGTAATGCGGGAAAGAGATGCGGCGGAGGGGCACGCGCTTCACAGGCCCAATAAGAAGGCGGTGTCCGACAATCTCGGCCAGTATCCAGATCGCGCGGCGATCGCTAAATACTGCCGGCCAACAACCAGTTTGCCGCGTCGGGAGGCAGCAATTCGGCGAGGCGCTCGTCGAAGGCGGCGAGATCGTCCCCGCTGAGTCTGTCCTGCCATTGCCCGCTGGCACCGCTCGCGAAGAACTGGGTCTCAGCTTTCCAGACGCCCAGGCCCGCCCCCGGCGCGTACTGGCCGGCTTTGCTCTTCATATGGTTGAAGCTTGCGGCTTCGGTATAGGCCGCAAGCTGATCGTCCTCGACGGCGATTCCGAGTTCGCACGCCATCGCCGCGATCGTGCCTTTGAGATCGCGCTTCATGTCCGAATAGTGATGCAGGTGGATGTTGGGTAGGTCGCGATACGCCCAATAGGATTGGAGAAAGTGGGTTATCTGGTGGAGCGAGATGACGTCCCAGACGCCGGGAGGCGATTCGCGCGCGAGCCAGTCGGCAAAGGCGGTGTCGCCGCTGGTGAAGGTCGCGAAGGCAACCTCCTCGGCGAGCATATTGTCGCGATGGTTGAGCCCCGAAAAATAGGCGTCGCGCGGATCGCGCAGGACAACGAAATAGGTGCAGTCGGCAAAATAGGGGATGCCGTCGAGCGGCGAATGCGTTTTGATAAACCGCCGGTGCTCCTGCGCGGCGATGCGTTTAACGTCCTCCTCGACGGGGACGAAGAGATGCGAATCGAACCACGGCGAAATTACGCCGGGCTGCTCGCCATGGTCGGCGCATTCGAAAACCAGCATCGCGCAAATCGCTTGAGTCCACGTCGTCCCGCATTTGGGCGGCGTACAGACGAAGATGTCGCCCGGCCGATGTTCGAATAACTCCCAGCGGCTCGTATCGGTAACAGTTCCACGGTAGATTGCGCTGCGTTGCGGCTGATCCATGATAGTCTCCCCCGATGCGCGAATATGTGCGCCCCGGGGCGAGGGATGACAAGCGCGATGCGCGCGCTGGCCGTCTCGTGAATCGCTTCGCCAGCCCGGCCAACCTCCGGACCAAAATCATATCGATTTTCCTTGAAAAAAAACGCCTTTGGAGCGTTGGGTCCAGGTCATTGCGGGGAGTATCAATCCGGTCCAAGAAATTCGATCGCCGGTCATTCCTGGCCAAAATGGGAGCCACCGCCGGTCTCGGCGCGCTGGGCCTTGTCGCCGGCGGTTCTCCCGCGCGGGCATTCCAGGTCACCGATTCGAATACCGGCCGCGGCCGCTAGGAATTGGTTCCTGCGTCAGCGCCGTTAGCCCGCGCCGATGCGGCGCAGCTGGAAGAGCGATTAGCTCGCGAGACCCTGCAACTTCGCCACCGCCTGCATACTCTGCTCGCCGCCGGTCTGCGGCGTCTTTTCGCCGGCGCGATCGGTAATCTTGTCCCAGTTGGCGGCGACGCCTTCGGCGTTGCGCTCGGCTTGGGGCAGCGCGACGCCGTCGGTCATCGTCACATAGGCGGCGTGGAAGAAGCCCGCGCCGGCGCCGACGATGGCGTTGGTCGGCGCGTCCTCGGAGACCAGATAGACCGCTGCCGGGGCGACGTTCTCGGGCGCGAAGAGCGGCAACATCGCGGCAGGGAAGATGTCTTCGGTCATCCGCGTTGCGGCGATCGGCGCGATCGTGTTGACCTTGATGTTGTATTTGGCGCCCTCGATGGCGAGCGTCTTGGTCAGCCCGGCGAGGCCGAGCTTGGCCGCGCCGTAATTAGCCTGGCCGAAATTGCCATAGAGCCCGGTCGACGAAGCTGTCATCAGGATCCGGCCGTAGGCGGCCTCGCGCATCGTTTCCCACACCGCCTTGGTGACGTTGGCCGAGCCGTTGAGATGGACGTCGATGACGATCTTAAAGTCGTCCATGCTCATCTTGGCGAAGCTCTTATCACGCAAAATTCCGGCATTGTTGATGACGACATCGACGCCGCCCCAAGCTTCCTTGGTCTTGGCGACCATCTCCTCCATCTGCGCGAAATCGGTAACCGACCCGCCATTGGCCATAGCCGTGCCGCCCGCCGCCTCGATTTCCTCGACGACCTTGGCGGCGGCATCCGAAGAGCCCGTTCCGTCGCGCGATCCACCGAGATCGTTGACGACGATCTTGGCGCCGCGCCGCGCGAGATCGAGCGCATATTCGCGCCCCAGCCCGCCGCCGGCACCGGTAACAATGGCCACGCGGCCTTCGAAGGAAATGGTCATGGGATATCTCCTGAATGGGTTTACGTGCGCGTTAATCCCTGGAGAGGCGGGGATCAAGGGAAGAGGGGAGCGACGTTGGGAAGGCGTCGCAGAGCATCAGGGTGGTACACACCAAAAGAGAAAGCCCCCTCCCCCTTGCGGGGGAGAGGGCTGGGAGGTCTCGGACGCGAAGAGAGGATCTTGCTTGCTAGTTGCCGCCCGGATCGTTGCGCTGGACGCAATTGTCGGTGACGGTGCGCGAGCAGCGCGGATATTCGGCGCGCGGCTGCGGCCGGTAGGTATCGAGCCGTTGCGCGGCGACCGGAGCTTGTCCGGCAGGCGACGGATGCGCCATCTGGCCGGGCGCGGGGACGGGATTGCCCGAGGGCGTCGTGCGCGTTGCAGGCGGCGCGATGTGCGGCTGCGTCGGGTCGTGCGGCATCGTGCGCGGAGCCGGCGGCGGCGCCATGCCGTCTGGCATCGCATGTCCCGGCATCGGCGCATCTTCGGGCGGCGTCATCATCTCGTCGCGCATCCCGTCGTCCATCATCGGCTCGCCGGCGGGCGGCGCAGCGGTCTGCGCGGCGGCCATACCGCCGGCGGCGAGCATCGCTACTATCGCTACATATTTTGTCATTTCACTCTCCCTTGGCCGGACATTCCCGGCGCCTAGCCCCGTCGCTCAAGCCAATGGCCTCGCGCCGATCAACGGTCGGGAGTCGCATTCGATCCAAATCTGCGAAGCGGATGTCGGGGCGACACTAGTTGCCATTCCGCTCTAATCATCAACTCATTGGTGGTGGTTTGGTTCATCCGGCGTGCGACGATCCGCGCGAAATTCGCGATGGACGCGGGCAGCCACCGTCAAATTTCGCTGTCGAGCGCATAGCCGGCCGAACGGACGGTGCGGATAATGTCCGATTGGCCCTCCTTGTTGAGCGCCTTTCTCAGCCGCCGGATATGGACGTCGACGGTACGCGATTCGATGTCGCTGTCGTGCCCCCAGACCGCATCGAGCAGGCGTTCGCGGCTGAAAACGCGGCCCGGATGTTCGAGAAAGTGACGGAGCAGACGGAATTCGGTCGGCCCGAGCGCGATCGTCGCACCATTGCGGCGGACCTTATGGGCGACGGTGTCCATTTCGATATCGCCATGTTCGAGCGTCTCGCCGGCAAGCGCCGGGCGCACGCGGCGCAACACCGCCCCCACGCGGGCGACGAGCTCGCGCGGCGAAAACGGCTTGGTGACATAATCGTCGGCGCCGGTTTCGAGTCCGCGAACGCGGTCTTCCTCTTCGCCGCGCGCGGTCAGCATGATGATCGGGACGTTGGCGGTTTCGGTCATCCGCCTGAGCCGGCGGCAGACCTCGATCCCCGACAGCCCTTCGATCATCCAGTCGAGCAGCACGAGATCGGGAGGATTTTCGCGCGCGAGCAGCAGCGCCTCCTCGCCGTCGATGGTGTGCGCGACGTCGAAGTCCTCGCGCTCGAAATGATAGCGCAGCAGCTCGCTCAGCGCGGTGTCGTCTTCGACGAGCAGGAGCCGGGCGCGCGTCATCCGGGTTATCCGTCTTCCTTGGCGGTGAGCGGTTCGTCGAGCCGGGTGCGGTCGTCGATATGCTCGCCGGTCGCAGCGAAATAGACCATCTCGGCGATATTCGTCGCATGATCGCCGACCCGCTCGAGATTCTTGGCGATGAACAGCAGGTGCGTCGACTGGGTGATATTGTGCGAATTTTCCATCATGAAGGTGAGCAGCGCGCGGAACAGGCTATTGTAGAAATCGTCGACCGCGCGATCGCGCTCGATCACTTCGACGGCTTTGGCCGCGTCGCGCGCGGCGAAGGCGTCGAGAACATTATGGACCATCTCGGCGACGATCCGCGCCATCGAGGGAAGGATGCTCAAGGGCTCGATATCGGGCGTCTTCTCGAACACCGGCACGCGCTTGGCGATATTCTTGGCATAGTCGCCGATGCGTTCGAGGACGTTGGCGATCTTCATCGCCGCCACCGCCTCGCGCAGATCGTCGGCCATCGGCGCGCGCAGCGCGATCAGCCGCACCGCCAGCCGCTCGATCTCGATTTCGAGTTCGTCGATGCGCTCGTCGCCCGCAACGATGCGTTCGGCGGTGACCAGATCGTGTCTGCTCAGCGCCTGGATGGCGTCGCCGATCGCGGTTTCGGCGAGCCCGCCCATCTCCGAAACGAGCGCCCGCAATTCGCCGATATCGTCGTCGAAGGCCTTGACCGTATGTTCGCCGCTTTTGCTCATCTAAAGGTGTCCCGCTAGCCGTAACGGCCGGTGATATAATCCTTGGTCCGCTCCTGGACCGGATTGGTGAACAGCCCGGAGGTGTCGCCATATTCGACCAGCGTGCCGAGGTGGAAGAACGCGGTCTT
>CAYQVL010000124.1:0-5973 GCA_964420825.1 uncultured Sphingomonadaceae bacterium | reverse complement strand
GAACCTCGCTCAAAAACCCCTGACAAGCCGCTCGAAACAAACCCGATAGGACCGTCGGATTGGCGCCCTTGCCCGGTGCCTTGACCTCGATGAAACCGATCAGCGCCTTATTGATTTGCACGGCGAAATCGGGCCGGGTGCGCAGCTCGGCGAGCGATTTTTCGCCGATCAGGGTGGGCGCGTCGGCGGGCTTGCCGAGCATTTCGGCAAGATCGGCGAACAGCGCTTCGAGCGGATTGCGCAGCTGGTCTTCGGGCTGGCCGCCTTCGCCGAGCTTCGCCTTGGCCGAAGCGCCGAATTTACTCACAGCCTTTCCAAGCGTTTCGGCTTGCGTCATTCCGTTCTCCCGCTAGCTTCGATTGGCACGATAGCGGAATCGGCGCAACGGCGTCCGCACGCAACTACTGTTGAAAATGGAGGAAAATACCCTTGTCCAACCCGAATCAATTTGGTCTGGATCTTGGCGAGGGCGCTCCGTCCGCCGATATCCAGATTGACCCGGAGGAGGTGCGCGCCGAACTGCGTGAGATATTGGCCGAGGCAAGGTCTGCCAACGGGCAGTGCCCGTGGGACCGCAGAACATTCCAGTATCACAAGACCGTCTTTCCCCAGATGAGCAATTGGTTGCCTGATGAGGAAGCCGCGCAATTGCGTCTCGAATTCCAGACCGAAATCGAACGCATCGAGGCGCTGCTCGCCGCCTGACGCGATAGGCTCTCCTTGCGGGCCCGCATTCCGCGCACCCCGCTCCCGCCCCGCCAGTCCAAGCAAAACCTCCCCCCTTTCGTTACCGCCCCAATCGCCCTCGAACCTCGCTCAAAAACCCCTGACAAGCCGCTCGAAACAAACCCGATAGGACCGTAGGGAGGGGGCCGCGCGCGGCGCTGTGTTGAGGGGCCTCGCGGTGTAAACGGGATGCTCGCCCAACGCCCCGGCATCTTGCGCCGCGCCGCCCGTCCGCTATGCCTCGCGCTATGACCCAAGCCCCGGACACGCCGCGCATCTGGACCGCCGCCCTGCTCGTCATCGGCGACGAGATCCTTTCGGGGCGGACGCAGGACCGCAACGTCGCGGCGCTCGCCAAGTGGCTCAACGTCCAGGGCATCCGCCTCGCCGAGGTCCGCATCGTCCCCGATGTGATTCGGGCGATCGCCGCCGCGGTCAACGCGCTGCGCGGCGGCCACGACTATCTCTTCACCACCGGCGGCATCGGCCCGACGCATGACGACATCACCGTCGACGCGGTCGCCCATGCGCTCGGCGTTCGCGTCGTCGTCCACCCCAAGGCGCGCGCGATGCTCGAGGCTTATTATGCCGACAAGGGCGGGGCGACCGCGGCGCGGCTGCGGATGGCGCGCGTGCCCGAGGGCGGCGAGCTCATCGAGAACCGCATGTCGGGCGCGCCGGGGATCCGCTGCGGCAACATTTTCATCATGGCGGGCATCCCGCATATCGCCGCGCAAATGATGGACGCATTGACAGGATCGTTGGAAGGCGGCGATCCCGTGCTCTCGCGGACGATCGGCTGCTGGACCGCCGAGAGCGAGGTCGCCGATCTGCTCGGCGAAGTCGAGCGCGCGCATCCCGGCTGCCGGATCGGTAGCTATCCGTTTTTCCGCGAGGGCAAGGTCGGCGCGAACTTCGTCGTCCGCTCGACCGAGGCGCACGCGCTCGACGCCTGTCTGCTCGCGCTTGTCGAGGCGCTGAGCGCGAACGGGCAGGCGGTCGTCGAGGACGGGATCTAGGCGGCCCGCGCGGCGCTCACCGCCGCGGCGCGGCGGCTCGCGGTCCGGCGGACGAGCGGAAAGCTGGAGCGGGTGAAGGGAGCCGGAGACCATCGAGCCAAAGGCGAGATAATCGAACCCCAAAGGCCGGGCTCGCCCGGGCGTCAAACAAAGAAACGAGGGTTCGGCGCAACGAGGCTGAGGTCCACCAGGGTCGCCGCAAAACTTTGGAGCGGGTGAAGGGAATCGAACCCTCATCACTTGCTTGGGAAGCAAAAGCTCTGCCATTGAGCTACACCCGCTTGCGCCGCGCTATGTGGCAAATCGGCGAGCGCTTGTCCATCGGCGCGATGCCGCTTTGGCGTTGCCGCGAGCCATGCTATTCGCACACGCTTGGATGGGGAGAATGGCGCTATGACCGATACCGTGACGGGCCAAAGCCGCTGGCCGCGCTGGATCGCGCTCGCCGGCTATGTTCTGGCGATCGGCGCGCCGCTCGTCGCGCTCGTGATGGCTCTGGCGACCGGGGCCGGCTGGCTCGGCTGGGAAACCAGCCTCGGCTCGCTGCGTAATCTTTCCTATGCGGCGATGGGCGGAATTGGCTTGTCGCTGATAGCGCTTGTTATGGCGCTGTTCCGGCGGCGCTGGCTGCGGTCGCTCGTCCCGTTGGCGGCAATCCTTGTCGGCGGCGCTTTCGTCCTGTTGCTGTCCTATAATTTCGGCAAGGCCACGGTCGTACCGCCGATCCACGACGTCACCACCGATCTCACCAGTCCGCCCGAATTTTTGACGCTGAGCTTGCGCGCCGACAATCGCGAGGTCGTGCCGGCCGGCGTGGATCCGCGGCTCGAACCGCTTGACAATGCGCTGCGCTGGCGAATTTATCATAGCGAGGCCTATGGCGATATCGCGCCGATTGTCGTGCCGCTTTCGGTGCCCGATACGATCGCGGCCGCCGAACGGCTCGTCGCCGAGCGCGGCTGGGAACTCGCCGTTGCCGATCCCGCCAGCGGCCGTCTCGAAGCGACCGAAACCGTCTCGCTCTACCGCTTCAAGGACGATGTCGTGCTGCGCGTCACCCCCAATCCCGACGGCACCGGCAGCGTCGTCAATATGCGCTCGGTAAGCCGCGTCGGCGTCAGCGATCTCGGCGTCAATGCCAAGCGCGTGCGGGCGTTTTTGCGCGATTTGCAGGCGGCGACCGCAGGGTAGCGGCCGGCGCGGATCCTAGGCCGCGCGCAACTCGCTCAAGAAAGCCTCGGTTGCGCTGCGCAGTTCGTCGGCCTGTTCGGCGAGGCTCTTGGCGGTCTCGCTGACGTTGGCGCTCAGCGATCCGCTATTCTGCGCCGCTTCGGCGACGCGCTGTATGCTGATCTGGACGTCGTCGGTATCGTGCGCCGCCTGCAGGCTGTTCTTGCCGATCTCGCGCGTGGCGTCGCGCTGTTGCGAAACCGCTGCGGCGATCGTTCCGGCAATGTCGCCAAACTCGGCGATTTCGGTGTTGGCGCGGCGCATCGATCGCGCGGCGCCCTGAGCGCTGTCGTCGATCGCACGCAGCTGGAGGGCGATGTCACCGGCGGCGGCGGCGGTCTGTTCGGCGAGCGATTTGACCTCCTGAGCGACCACTGAAAAGCCTCGCCCGGCGTCGCCCGCGCGCGCCGCCTCGATCGTTGCATTGAGCGCGAGCAAATTGGTCTGCCCGGCAATATCCGAAATCAGCGCGACGATCTCGCCAATACCGCGCGTCCGCTCGACGAGCATCCGCATCGCGTCGTCGCCTTCGGTAGCGGCGGTGCGCATCGACTGGTTGAGCGAGAGCTGGCTGCCGAGCTGGCCCGAAATTTCGTTGACCGCGGCTTCGAGCTGGTGGGCGGCGCTGGCGACCAACTGCGTAGCCGAGGAGGCGTCGCGGGCGCGCTCGGATACATCGAGCGCATCGTTTCCGGCTTCGCCCGAGAGCCGGGCGAGCGTTGCCGACGATTGGTCGAGCCGGGCGATCGCCGCGCTTAGCCCTTCGGCGATGCTGACCACCGATTGCTCGAAGCGTTCGCCCAAAGCGAGCCTCTCGCGCTGGCGCTGGGTGGTAAGCTTGTCGCGCTCGTCGAGCATCGATCGTGCGCTTTCGATCTCGCGCCGCGCTTCGGCTTCGCGCAGGCTGGCGCGCTCGCCCTCGGACTGTTTGAGCTGTTCGGCGGCCATCGTGTTTTCGACGAGCTGGCTCGACTGGTCGATCACGGTCCGCCCTAGTAGCACGAGCAGAACCAGCAGGAGCGGATAGGTCAGCCAGGGCGTCGCCGCATCGCGCAAGAATACGTTGATCAGGATATCGAGCGCCAGCGGCGTCGAAAAGCACGCAAAGGCCGGCGGAAGGTTGATAAAGAGCAGCGCGCCTACGCAAATCAGCCCGATTTGCATGGACAGCACGAACATTCGCACCTCTTCGGTGGCAGCGATATGGAGCGAGCTCAAGATCATGCTCCAGCCGATGCCCATGGCCAGGGCGAGCACCACCAGCGCGAGCGTGAAACCGCGGAGCCGATCGATGCGGCTTTCGAGTCCGTGCTTGGAAATAAGGCCGAAGGCGACGGCGCTGCTCGAAACTGTTGCCAGCGTGCCGGCTGCAAGCAGCGGCCAGATCGCGTTGTCGCGGAATACCCACATCAGCGTTGGCGCCAGCAACAGGGCTACGGGTATCAATCCGCGCAGCGCTTTGCTCGTGGCGCGTATCTGGTCCTGGAAGGCGCGGCGCCGGAATGAGCCAGGCTGGGCGTCGATACGCACGAGTTCGCTGCCATAAAATCGCAAAGCGGCGAGGAATTCGGTCAGCAACGATTGAAAAGCCGGCATATGGTTCACGCTTGCCCCGATTGAACTGGCCTTGCAGGCTAGCCCAAGCGAGTAAAAATGCGGTTAACCATGATCTGCGTTCAACGCAGGATGTCCCAGTCCAGGGGGGCATTTCGATCGATTTTTGCGGTTACCTCGGGCATCGGATATTTAAGGCCGTTGCCGCAATTGAACAATATGGCGCGCTCGTTCTTGCCGATGATGCCCTCGTCGCGCGCCTTGTAATAGGCGGCGGCTGTGGCCGCACCCTCGGGGCAGAGCAGCAACCCGTCTTCCCTGCCGATGCGTTCGCGTGCCGCGAGGATGGCGTCGTCGTCGACGGCGACGGCATAGCCCCCCGATTGGCGCACCGCGCGCAGAATCAGGAAGTCGCCGACGGCCTGGGGTACGCGGATGCCCGCGGCGACGGTCGCGGCGTCCTCCCAGCGCGGCGCATGTTCGACGCCCGCGTCATAGGCCTTGACGATCGGCGCGCAGCCGGTGGCCTGTACCGCGATCATTTTGGGTCGTTTCGATCCGATGAGACCGATGGCCTCCAATTCGTCGAACGCCTTCCACATGCCGATGAGGCCGGTGCCGCCGCCGGTCGGATAGAAGATCGCGTCGGGCAGTTCCCAGCCGAGCTGTTCGGCGAGCTCAAAGCCCATCGTCTTCTTGCCTTCGATCCGATAGGGCTCTTTCAGCGTCGAGAGGTTGAACCAGCCCATCGCTTCCTCGCCCGCCGCGACGATCTTGCCGCAATCGTCGATCAGCCCGTTGACCTTCCACACCTTGCCGCCCTGAAGCGCGATCTCGCGGATATTGATGTCGGGCGTGTCGTCGGGGCAAAAGACATAGCAATCGAGCCCGGCGCGCGCCGCATAGGCGGCCGCCGCGGCGCCGGCATTGCCGTTGGTCGGGATCGCGACACGGGTAACGCCGAGTTCCTTCGCCATCGCGATGGCGAGCGCGAGTCCGCGCGCCTTGAACGATCCGGTCGGCAGCCGCCCCTCGTCCTTGACGATCAGATCGCCGCCATCGGCGGAAGGGCCGAGCGCAACGAGCGGCGTCATCTCCTCGCCGAGCGAAGCGATACTGGCGGGATCGGCGACCGGCAGCAATTCGCGATAACGCCAGAAATCGTGCGCGCGGCGGTCCAAGACGTCCTTGGTCAGCGCGCCTTTCACGCCGCTGAGATCGTAACGCACGAGAATCGGCGCACCGGCTGGGGAAAGATTGTGGAGTTTCCCCGCAGGCAGATGCTCGCCGGTCTTCGAACATTCGAGATGGGTGACGAAATGGGGGAGGGCGAGGGTGGCGGTGTTTTCGAGCATAGTATTCCCTAACACCATAAAAAAAGGGCCGCCACATGGACCGCCCTTTTCTTATGCGAGATGGTTGAACCTTAGCGCTTCGCGAACTG
>CAYQVL010000123.1:0-5989 GCA_964420825.1 uncultured Sphingomonadaceae bacterium | reverse complement strand
TGATGCCGCGCTATGCCGAGCTCATCTACAACGGCCTGTGGTTCAGCCCCGAGCGCGAAATGCTCCAGGCGGCGATCGACCACAGCCAGCAGGGCGTTTCGGGCGCCGTCCGGCTCAAGCTCTACAAGGGTTCGGTCAACGTCGTCGGCCGCAAGGCGGACGTAAAGTTCAACCTCTACAGCCAGGACGTCGTGACCTTCGAGGACGACGCCGGCAAATACGACCAGCGCGACGCCGAGGGCTTTATCAAGCTCAATGCGCTAAGGCTGCGGTTGTTGGGCCGGCGGGGACGTTAGCGACGCCATGGTGCTCGCGCACGAGAAAAAATGGTGGGACCGCCCGGAAGCGATCGCAGCGCTTCTCATGCTATCGATAGCCCCCTTGTTGTGGCCCGATATTCCGCCGCTCGTCGATCTGCCCGGACATATGGGCCGCTATCGCGTCCAGCTCGATCTCGCCAACTCGGCGGAGTTGGCGAGATACTATAATTTCGAATGGCGGTTGATCGGCAATCTCGGCGTCGACATGCTCGTGATACCGCTATCCCGACTCTTCGGCCTTGAGTTCGCCCTGAAACTGATCGTCCTGGCGATTCCGCCGTTAACTGTTTCGGGTTTTTTGCTGGTCTCCCGCGAAGTGCACGGACGGATTGCGCCGACCGCGCTGTTCACCGCGCCGATCGCCTATTGCTATCCCTTCATGTTCGGCTTCCTGAACTTTGCCCTGTCGATCGCGTTGGCGTTTCTGGCCTTTGCGCTGTGGATTCGGCTCGGCCGGACTAACCGCATAGGTCTGCGCATTGCCATCTTCGTGCCAATCTCGCTGCTAATCTGGGTCACCCATGTTTTCGGTTGGGGCATTTTGGGACTCTTGGCATTTTCGTCGGAATTGGTGCGCCACCGTGACCAGGGCTATTCCTTCATCCATTCGGTGATCCGATCGGCCGGCCATTGCACCGCGCTCGCCTTCCCTCTGCTACTCATGGCGGTGTGGCGAATGGATAGCGACGTCAGCGGTTATACCGGCGACTGGTTCAACCTGCCCGGCAAATACGAATGGATATTGCGAATCCTGCAGGACCGATGGCCCATATTGGATATTTTGTCGCTCTTCGTTCTTGTCGGCGTCATCGTCGTGGCGCTGCGATCACCCAAATTCGGCTTCTCGCGCCGCCTGGCGCTGGCCGCAATCGTGCTTTCCGTCACCTTCCTGCTGTTGCCGCGTATCCTGTTGGGTTCGGCATATGCCGACATGCGGATAGCGCCCTATGCACTCGCCACTGCGATCCTGGCTATTCGCCCATCGTCCATGATGTCGCGCAAATTTGCAGGGGTAATTGTACTCGTCGCGCTAGCCTTCGCCATCGTTCGCTTTTCAGCAAACGCGGTGAGTTTCTGGATTTCCGATCGTGAGTTCGACCGTGAACTTGCTGCGCTCGACCATATTCCACACGGCGCTAGGCTGGTCAGCCTTGTCGGCACGCCGTGCCAAAATCTCGGCCAGGTTCGAAACCAGCACCTGCCGAGCATGGCGCTTGTCCGTCGGCATGCCTTTGCCAACGATCAGTGGGTCATGGCCGGCGCACAACTTATTTCGATTCGCGACAGACGCTTTGCGCCGTTCCTCGGCGATCCATCGCAAATGGTCAGCGCCGAGCCCTGCCCGCCCGAAAACTGGATGACGATTGATATCGCACTCGAGCGAATACCGCTGGATGCGGTCGACTATGTCTGGCTGATAGACGCGCCGCCGACGGACCAGCGCCATTATCGCCATCTGACTGCGATCTGGCGAGATGGTGCGAGCGCTGTCTATCAGGTAAACCGTCGCACCGTCGGGGCGGACGTCGACTAGCGGCTAACGGGGCCCCACGGTGAGTGGCCGGAGCCCGGGAGAGGATGGGGGGAAGGCACGCCGATCGTTTCGCGGACAAGATAGAGCGGCCGCTGCTTCGATTCGTGCAGGATCCGGCCGACATATTCGCCGAGTATGCCAAGCGAGAGCAACTGCAATCCACCGAGAAAGAGGATCGCCACCATGAGCGATGCATAGCCCGGTACGTCGACCCCGCTAACCATCGTCCGTACGATTATAAAACCCGCGTAGAACAACGCCAGAAGGGCGACGGCCCCACCTATGTACGACCAGATTCGCAACGGAACGGTCGACGCAGAAGTCAGTCCGTCAAGCGCCAGTGTCCACAGCTTCCAATAATTGAACTTGCTTGTGCCCTGCTCGCGTTCCGCGCGGTCATATGGGATGGCGGCTTGGCGATAACCGGTCCAGGCGAAGAGTCCTTTCATGAAGCGATTGCGCTCGGGCATCCGCCGGAGAACTTCCACCACGCTGCGATCGAGCAGGCGGAAATCCCCCGCATGCTCGGGGATTTTATCCGAAGAGAGGCGATTGTGCATGCGGTAATAGAGCCCGGCCGTCACCCGCTTGCTAAGCGAGTCCGACGTCCGGTTGCTGCGCACCCCATAAACGACCTCAAATCCTTCACGCCATTTGGCGATCATCCGAGGGATGACCTCGGGCGGATCCTGGAGATCGACATCAAGCGGAATGACGGCTGCGCCGCGTGCATAGTCCAAGCCCGCCGAGAGTGCGGCTTCCTTGCCGAAATTGCGCGAAAGCGAAATTGCAGTGATTCGCACATCGGCGAGCCGGGCCTGCTCGATTTCGGCCAAGGTGCTATCGGCACTGCCATCGTCGACAAACAGAATTTCCCATGAGAGTGGGTCGCCACCATCGTCGAGTCCGTCGAGTACAGGTACGAGTCGGGCGATGCACGAGGCTATTGATTCTTCCTCGTCCTTGACCGGGATGATGATCGTCAACCCCACGGCGTCGATGCGATCATATTTGGCCATAAACCCGTTCCCGTCTCTCGCTCCCCACCCTATCGCGCCGTGCGATAGCGATTGGATCGCCGTCTCGAAGTCCGGATTCCCCGGCAGAAGGACGTCTTACCGAACGGCGTACCGCAAGATGGTTAACGTTTTCTAGCGATCGTGCGATTGCGTTACGATCGCGAAAAGCGAAATGCCGATGGGAAGCGCCACCCTTCCGACCAGATGCCTCTCCAGGCGGAATATCCGCTCGAAGAGCGCATTGAGAGGCACCGCCGGCATTGCGTCATCGCTGTCTTGCCTGCCGCTAAGTTTGCCCCAGAGCCGCGCAGCGGCGGCAGCCGGATAGAGTAGGCTATTGAAATAGCCAATATGCTCGACCAACAGGCCGGACCGGCCGATGGTCTGTTCCAAAGACCGCCGCGAATACCGCCGAAAGTGATGATGCACGACATCATGCGCGCTCCACATCCATGGGCCGGCCGGAACGGTGATCAAAATCTTTCCCGTCGGCGTCAGCCGGCGTGCGATGCTGGCAAGCGCAGCGCAGTCATCCTCAATGTGTTCGAGCATGGCGACTAAATCATAGGCTCCTTCCGACACTCCCTTAAGTTCCGGTAAACGGGCATCGCCAATTGCGCGGCCCAGTCTTTTAGTGGCAATAGCCCGCGCGCCGTCGTCGATCTCGACAGCATCGACTGCCCCGAAGCCGGACAACATCGCCAGATTATGGCCAGTTCCGCAACCGACCTCCAATATGCTGAGCGCGCACTCCCGTGCGATCCTGCGTCGGATCAGCGTTTCGAGTATTTCTCGCCGCGCGCGATACCACCAGTGCCGCTCATCTTGCTCGGCCATACGTTCAAAGACGATCTGCTCCATATCAGACGAACACCCATTTGCGGTTGAGAATGAAAACGATGACCGGTGTCACGAACACCATCGCGGGGACCGGCCACCAAGTCGGACCGTCGAACAGACCGGTGGCGATCCACACCCATAGGCTGTTGAGTCCGAGGCTGACGAGCGAGACGATCATGAAGCGCCCACCAGTTCGCGAAAGATTGTCGCGGCTGCCATGACCGCGGAAACTGAACCGGCTGTGCAGACCGTAGCCAATCGCGACCGAAATCATATAGGCGAACAGGTTGGCGAGCAGCGGCGCAACGCCGAGCGGCGTCGCGAGCAGCCAGTAGGCGGAAACGCCGACAAGGGTGACGCCAATACCGACCAATCCGTAGCGCGCGAATTGCGCGACCAGCGCCACATGTTCGGGGTAGCCCTTGCGGGCGCGCTTTACCAAGGACGCTTCTCCGTTCATGCAACCGCGCGTTAACTATAAATCCCTAATGGCGTGTGAAGATGGGATTGAGCGAAGATCGGGGCAGCGTGTACGAAACCGGCAGCAATCTGAGCATCGGCCGCCATTGGCGCTGGGGCGTCACGCTCGTCTGGCTCACGATTGCCGCGATCATGCTGGCGATCAAACAGCCCGATATCGCCGCGCTCGCATTGGGCGACACCGACGACAATATGCGCCTTGCGCAGGTGCGCGCGCTGCTCGCCGGGCAGGGCTGGTTCGATCTCACCCAATATCGCCTCGCGCCGCCGCTCGGCGCCGATATCCATTGGTCGCGGCTCGTCGATCTGCCGATCGCCGGTTCGATCCTGCTGCTCCGTCCGCTGCTCGGCCCGGCGCTCGCCGAACAATGGGCGGTCGCGCTCGCACCGCTGCCGCCGCTCGCCGTCGGGCTGTTCGCGCTCGCGCTCGCCGCGCGGCGGCTCGTCGATCCGCGCGCCTGGCCGCTCGCGCTGCTCGTCACGCTGTGCGCGGGCGCGGTGACGCCGATGTGGATGCCGCTGCGGATCGACCATCACGGCTGGCAGCTCGCGCTGCTCGCCGTCGCGCTCGCCGGGCTCGCCGATCCGCGGCGCCGGCGCGGCGGCGTGACGAGCGGGCTAGCGAGCGCGCTGTCGCTCGTCATCGGGCTAGAAATGCTCGTATTTCTCGCGCTGACCGGCGCGGCGACGGCGCTATTCTGGGTCCGCGACCGCGCCGAAGCGCCGCGCATCGCGGGCTATGGCGCTTCGCTCGGCGGCGGCTCGGCCCTCGGTTTTCTGGTTTTCGCCTCGGCGGCCAATCGCGCGCCGGTCTGCGACGCGCTGTCGCCGGTGTGGCTGTCGGCGATGGCGGCGGCGGGCGGATTGCTCGTGCTGCTCGCGGTGCTGCGCGTCGCCGATCGGCGGATGCGGCTGGCGCTGGCGGCGATCGCCGGCGTCGCGCTCGCCATAGGCTTCGCCTCGCTCTGGCCCGCTTGCCTCGCGCGCCCCGAGGGCGTCGGCGATCAGCTCAAATCGCTCTGGCTCGACAACGTCCGCGAAGCGCAACCGGTTTACGCCAAGGACTGGCGCGCCGCGCTGGCGCTGGTCGCGCTGCCGCTTTCGGGGCTCGCCGGCTACGCGATTGCGCTCGGCCGAAATTGGCGCGGCGAGCGCGCCATCCATTGGAGCGCGGCCGCCGCCCTCGCGCTCGCCGGACTGATCCTGCTGCTGTGGCAGGTGCGAATCGGGCCGGCCGCGCAATTGCTGGCGATCCCGGGCGCGACGGCATTGGGCTGGTATCTGCTGCCCAAGCTGCGCGCGTCTCGGCATTTGCTCGTTCGCGTCGGCGGCACGCTGGCGGCGCTCGCGCTGGCGACCGGGCTCTACGCCGCGATCCCGCTCGCGCTCTTTCCCAAGCCCGCCGATCCCGAGCGCGCCGTCCGCCAGGCGAAGGCCGCGCGCTGCGCGACGCGCGACGCGCTCGCGCCGATCGCGGCGCTCCCCCAAGCGACCTTCCTGACGCCGATCGATTTCGCGCCAAGGCTGATCGTGATGACGCGGCACCGCGCCATCGCCGGCCCCTACCATCGCAACGGCGCGGCGATGCTCGACGTCCTCCTCGCCTTTGGCGGCGACGCCGCGCGCGCGCGCGAAACCGTCCTGCGCTACGATGTCGATTATGTCCTGCTCTGCCCGGGGCTCAGCGAGGAGCGGGTTTACGGCGATAGCCCGGCAAGCTTCTTCGCGAGGCTCTCGGCGGGCGATCCGCCCGCCTGGCTCGAGCCCGTGGCGCTGCCCGCGGGCTCGCCGTTCAG
>CAYQVL010000122.1:0-6059 GCA_964420825.1 uncultured Sphingomonadaceae bacterium | reverse complement strand
TCGCCCGAAAGCATCTTCACGCATATCTGCGGGATCAAAACGGTGATCCCCTCGACTCCCTATGACGCCAAGGGGTTGCTCATCGCGGCGATCGAGGATCCCGACCCGGTCGTCTTCTTCGAGCCCAAGCGCATCTATAACGGCCCCTTCGACGGCCATTACGACCGCCCGGTGACGCCGTGGACCAAGCATCCGGCGAGCGAGGTGCCGCTCGGCCATTACAAGATCGAACTCGGCAAGGCGAACGTCGTGCGCGCGGGCAACGACCTGACGATTATTTGCTATGGCACGATGGTCCATGTCGCGCTCGCCTCGGTCGAGAACGAGGGCGTCGACGCCGAGGTTATCGATCTGCGCTCGATGCTGCCGATCGACATCGACACGATCGAGGCCTCGGTCAAGAAAACCGGGCGCTGCATCATCCTGCACGAAGCGACGCGGACCTCGGGACTGGGCGCCGAACTCTCGGCGCTCGTCCAGGAGCGTTGCTTCTACCATCTCGAAGCGCCGATCGAGCGCGTGACGGGTTATGATACGCCCTATCCGCACAGCCTCGAATGGGCGTATTTTCCGGGGCCGGTGCGGCTTCGGCTGGCAATAGAACGCGTCATGGAGGACGTCAGTGGCGACATTTAAATTCAAGCTCCCCGATATCGGCGAAGGCATCGCCGAGGCCGAAATCGTCGCATGGCATGTGAAAGTCGGCGACGAGATCGAGGAAGATCAGGGCATCGCCGACATGATGACCGACAAGGCGACGGTCGAAATGGAATCGCCGGTCGCCGGCAAAATTATCGAATTGAACGGCGAAGAAGGCGAGATGCTCGCCATCGGATCAGTGCTCGCGGTGATCGAAACCGACGAGCTGCCCGACGAAGACGAAGAGGCCGCCGAGGCGGCGATCGCCGCGAAGGTCAAGGCGCAGGCCGACGAGCAGGCCGGGCCCGAGGCGGAAGCGGAGTCCGAAGCCGCCGCGGCAAAAGCGCCCGAGCCTGAATCCGTCTCCGCGCGCGAAACGCCGGCGGCGTCGCGCTCGTCGGAACGTATCCTCGCCTCGCCCGCCGTGCGTCAGCGCGCCGCCGATCTCGGCGTCGATCTGGGCCAGGTCAAACCGCATGGCGACCGCGTCCGCCATGCCGATCTCGACGCCTATCTGAGCTACGCCTCGGGTCAGGGCTATCGCGCGCCCGGCGGTTCGGCCAAGCGCGCCGACGAGGTCGTCAAGGTTATCGGCCTGCGCCGCCGCATCGCCGAGAATATGGCGGCGTCCAAACGCGCCATCCCGCATTTCACCTATGTCGAGGAAATCGACGTCACCGAGCTCGAGGACATGCGCGGCGATCTCAACGGATCGCGCGGCGACCGGCCCAAGCTCACCGTTTTGCCCTTCATCATCGCGGCGATCTGCAAGACCTTGCCCGATTTTCCGATGATCAACGCGACCTATGACGACGAGGGCGGCAAGGTCACGCGCCACGGCGCGGTCCACCTCGGCATGGCGACGCAGACCGACGCCGGCCTCGTCGTCCCGGTCATCCGCGATGCACAGGACAGGAATGTCTGGCAACTCGCGCTCGAGATCAATCGCCTCGCCGAGGCCGCGCGCAGCGGCAAGGCGAAGAGCGAGGAATTGAGCGGAGGCACGCTGACGATTACGTCATTGGGCCCCTTGGGCGGCATCGCCACGACGCCCGTCATCAACCGTCCCGAGGTAGCGATCATCGGTCCCAACAAGATCGTCGAACGTCCGGCGATCGTCGACGGCGAACTCGAAGCGCGCAAGCAGATGAACCTGTCGATCAGCTGCGATCACCGCGTCGTCGATGGCTATGACGCGGCGCGTTATGTGCAGGCGCTCAAGAAGCTGCTCGAAACGCCGGTGCTGATTTTCGCGAATTGAAGGGAGGGCGCTCCGGCGTCGGCGTCTGTCGGCGGACGCGCCGTGGGCAATCTTGCTTTAACCCCGCTAAGCTGCGAAACAAAATTACGTCGTGGCTGTGCAATCGACGTCGGTCTGTTCGGTCTTGCCGATGATCCGGCAATTGATCTAGGCATATGGACGATGCGGGTCGCGGGTAGGATTGGCGGGCGCTAGGGGATTGGCGATGGGGGCGGACGAGGCAAGGACCGGGGGCGATAGGCGGCCGTCCGCATTCATCAGCCATCATAGCTCGCAGGTCGAAACCGCGCGCCACCTCAAACGCGTCTTCGAACGCAACGGCATCGCCGGCTGGATGGCGCCCGACGATATCGATCCGGGGCGGTCTTTCGACCAGGCGATCATCGAGCAGGTTCGCCGCTCCGATCTCATCATCCTGCTGTTCTGCTCGAAATCCGACCAGTCGCGCCACGTCAAGCGCGAGCTGATGATGGCGGAAAACGCCGACAAGCTCATCTATCCGGTACGGCTCGAGGAGATCGCCGCCGAGGGGCTCGCTTACTGGCTCAACGACTATCAGTGGATCGACTGGATCGATCGCCGCGACGAAACGATCGACCGGATGGTCGGGTTGATCAAACGCCAGGTCGGGAAGAACGCACCGCCGATCGGCGAGCGCGATAGCGCTTCGCCGCCGCCCGTCATACCCGTTGCGCCGGTCGAACCGCCGCCCGAGATTTCACCGCCCGATGATCCGCCCGAACCGGTTGCGCCTCCGCCACCCCCGCCTCCCGAGCCGGTTGCTCCTCCGCCTCCGCCGCCGCCCGCGCCGGTTGAACCACTCGCAACTGCTTCGTCGGAACCGGACAAGATCAAGGCGATGCCGCCGCCGGCCGTGCCGGCCGAAGCGGAGCCGTTCAGGCCCGGCGCGCCGCCGGCCGCGGAGGAGTCCGGAGCAACGCCGGGGCTTACGCTCAACCTTGGCAAGCGTACAATGCTGGTTGGCGGCGCGGCGATAGCGGCGATCCTCATTCTGCTGCTGATCTTTCTGGTGGCGCGCGGCGGTGACGAAGAAGCCGCGCCGGGCGTCGCGCTGGGACGGCTCTCGCCCAGCGTCGATTGCACACAAACGGCGATCGCCGCGCACGACCTGATCTGCGGCAATGAGGCTCTCGCCGCGCGCGAACGCCAGATCGGCAGCGCCTTCGAGGCGGCGCGCGATCAGGCGCCGGCCGATATGCGCGCAGCGATCGAGCAGCGCCAGGCGGCGTTCGTCGCCACGCGCGACGGCTGCGACAGCGTGGCGTGCCTGAGCGCCGCCTATGATGCGCGCATCGTCGAACTCAACCGGATGGCGAGCGAGAGCGGGCGTCCGCCCGTCATCGACCCCGAAGCGCCGCCGCCGCCGATCGAGATGCCCGCCGAGGCCGAACGCGAGGCCTCGCCGACTTCGGCAACCGCGCGCGAAGCCGAAAGCCGGACGCCGCCGCAGGCCCCGCGCGAAGCAGCGCCGCCGCCGCGCGAGGCCGCGCCGCCGGCGCCGGCGCGCGAAGCCCCGGCCTCGGCGGGCGCCCAAGCGAGCGCCCCCGAGCCCGCCAACAATCCCGGAGGCTGGATCACGGCGGGCGATTATCCATCGGATATCCTGCGCAACGGCGAAGAAGGCACGTCGAGCTACCAGGTCACCGTCGGCGCCAACGGCCAGCCGGTCAATTGTTTCACCATCGGTTCGAGCGGCCATTTCCAGCTCGACGCGCGCGCCTGCCGGCGGGTGATGAGCCGCGCCCGCTTCCGCCCGGCGCGCGATGCTTCAGGCAATCCGGTCCAAGGGGTTTACGCCGGCAGCTACCGCTGGCGCGCGCCCTAATATTGATTGCACGCAAACGGCGATTGCCGGTCCGGACATGTTCAGTAGCTCGCGAAAACCTGCGTCGTGCCCGAGCGGTCGAATTGCACGACGTCATAGCTGTCGCGCTGATCGCCTATCTCCATTCCCGGCGATCCGGCTGGCATGCCCGGCACCGCGAGCCCGGCGGCGTCGGGGCGCTCGGCGAGCAGACGGCGGATATCGCCGGCCGGAACATGGCCTTCGATCGCATAGCCGTCGACCTCGGCGGTATGACAGGAGCGCAGCGTATCGGGAACGCCGAGGCGGCGGGCTACGGTGTCGGTGTCGGCGACTTCGACGACCCGAACGGCAAAGCCGCCGGCGCGCAGATGATCGACCCAGGCGCCGCAACAGCCGCAGGTCGGCGTCTTGTGGACGACGATTTCGGACAGGCCGGCGGGCGTCGCGGGTTCGGGCGTTTGGCCGGCCATCGATTCCTCGGCCCCGGCCGAACAGGCGACGAGCGCGAGAGGAACGGCGGCAAGAAACGCGCGGCGATCAAGACTGTTCATTTTTCTTCTCCTACCAGGCGAGGTGATCGGCGCCGTGAACGAGCGCGCCGCCATACCATCCCTGTACGATCAAGGCGATATTGATCGCGATCAGCGCGACGAGCGCGATCGGATGCGAAACCCGCGCGCGGCCGCGCCAGACGATCAGTGTCAGTCCGGCCCCGGCGATCGCGATCGCGGTGCCGAGCCAGCGGTGGACGACGAGCAGACTATCGTCTCCGGCGAGCGCAAAACCGCCGGCGAACCAGCCGAGCAACGCGGTCGGGATGACCGCCAGCCCGGCGGCAACGACGAGAATATGGGCGGTATGCGTCCATTCGGGGCGGCGCCGCGCGACCAGTATAGCGATAAACGCCATCGGCAGCAGCGCGAGCGGAAAATGGACGAGCATCGGATGGAAGCGTCCGAGCCAGTCTATCAGACGCGCGATGCCGGTTTTCGTCGCGGCGGCCTCGCCATGATGGTCCATCGTCATCGGCTCGGCGGCATGGTGATCGGCGGACATATCGTGCCCGGTGGGCGCTTCGGCATCGCGCGCTGCGGCCTCGGCGGGTGTCGCTTCGGCGGCATTGTGCTCGCGGTGCGCCTGCGCGGGCATCGCGCCCATCGGCGCTATCGCTAGCGCCGCGAACAGCGCCATGAGTGTGCGGTTTAGAACCATAACCTCACTCCCGTCAGCAAGACCACGCGGCCCGGATCCTCTCCGGCCGCCCGAGCAAAGTCGGCGGTGTCGCCGATCCTTTGCTGCCATTCGACGCCGACATAGGGCGCGAATTCGGGGACGAACTCGTAGCGCAGCCTGAGCCCCGCCTCGAACGAGGAAATCCCCGAACCGATCCCGATCTCGGGAATATCCTGCGCCGCAAAGCTGATCTCGGCGCGCGGCTGCAAGATCAGCCTTTGGGTGATGCGCTGGTCGTATTCGGCCTCGATCCGCGCGGTGATATCCCCCCGGTCGGAGAGGAAGGCGGCGGCGTCAAGTTCGAAGAAATAGGGCGCCAGCCCCTGCACGCCGAGGACGAGATGGCCGCGGTTCGATCCGGGGCGAATGTCGTAGCGGACACCTGACTGGATATCGAAATAGGGTCCGATGGCGTGACTCCAAAGGGCCTGGGTTTCGATGCCCTCAAGCTCGCCATTGAACGCTCCTTCGCCTTCGTTTTTAATCCAGAGCTTGTCGATATCGCCGCCATACCAGGCGTTGAGATCCCAGAGATAGGCGTCGGGGTCGTCGCCGATCTGCGCTTCGAGCCGGTCGGCGAAAAAACCATGCGTTGTGAAGCCACCCATTTCCGCGCGGGCCTGTTCGCGGGCGGCGGTCATTTCGTCGGCGCCGAAGAGCGCATCGGCGACATGGGCCGGACCTGAAAACGCCTCTGGCGGCGGTCCGCTCGCCGGCGCCGCCGGCATGTCTTCCATCGACTGCATATCATGGCCGGCGTCCGGCTCGGCGGGCATTGCCGCCGCATCGTCAGCGGGCATCTCCATATCATGACCGCCGTGCGGGTCGTCCGCCTGGGTTTCGGTCATATCGGGCGCCGTTAGTGACGCTTCGTTCGCCATCGGTGCGGGCGTGCCGTGCCCGGCATGCGGATCGGGGGCAGGCGTAGCGGTAGCGGGCCCGGCCGGCGCTGCCGGACGTGGCTGGGCGGCGGGACGCCGCGCGGGCACTGGCCTTGTAGGTGCTCGTGGAGGTGTGGCTCTTGGCGGTGCCGGTGTCGCCGCTGGCCGCGCGGGCATCGGCATGGTGTGGCCGCTATGCTGGGCGAGAGCGGGCGAC
>CAYQVL010000121.1:0-6074 GCA_964420825.1 uncultured Sphingomonadaceae bacterium | reverse complement strand
GGCGCTGCTCGCGGCATTGCCCGCCGCCGATCCCGCCGCGCCGAGCATGCCGTCGGAGGCCGAACCCGAGGCGCTGCCCGAACCGCGGCCCGATGCCGATCCGGTGGCGCCGAGCGCGCCCAAGCCGCTCGCCGCGCCCTGCGCGCCGGCGGCGGTGCGTCCGGCGGCGCCGAGCAGCTCTCCGGCGGTTCCCGTCAGTCCCGCGGCGTCGGGGCCGTCGGCGCTGGCGTTGGCGTCGCCGCGCGCCCGGCCGCCGGCGCTGCCGCTCAGCCCGGCCGAGCCGAGCGCAGAGGATGCCGCGCCGTCGACCGCGCCGGTCAGCGAGCCTTCGCCGCTCGCCCCGGCGCGCGCGCTGCCCCGGCTCGGATTGATGCTGCGATCGGTGCGCAACCGCCCGGAGCTACCGATGGTCGAGCCGAGCGATCCCGTCGTCCGGCCCATCGTATCGCCGAGTCCGCCAAGGTTTCCGCCGAGGCTACCGCCGAGGGTCCCGCCCGCGCCGCCGCCGAGCGCGCCGCCGAGCAATTGCGCCGGCGCGGGCACCGCTGCCAGCGCGAGCGCTGCGAAACCGGCCGATATCAGAGCTGTGCGTGTCATCGTGAATCTCCTTGTTGTGGCGAGGCCATCCCGGCCTTCACCGCGACAACGAGATCGGCGGCGGGTTTAATCCCGCGGCGCGCAAAAAATCTTCAGTCGCGCTCATTGCGGCAGTCGCCGCAGACGAGGCCGCGGCCATAGACCGCGTCGGGGCCAGGCGCGCCGAGATCGCGCGCTTCGGCGTCGAGCCGCGCGCGGCTGCCGAGCGCCGCCAGCCGTCCGGCGACGAGCGGCGCGGCGAAGCTCGTTCCGCGCACCCGGCGCGTCCCGCCGCGATGCGAGGCGGCGCGCATGTCGGCCCCCGGCGCGGCATAGTCGAGATGCGCGGCGCGCCCGGCTTCGGCGAGCACGCGGTTGCGGCGATCGACCCCGGTCACCGCGATCACCCCGGCATAGGAGGCCGGATAGGCGGGCGGCGCGGCGGGTCCGTCATTGCCGACCGCCGCGACGAACTCGATGCCGCGCGCCCGCGCGCGCGCGATCGTCCGTTCGACGAGCGCGTTGGCCGGCCCGGCGAGGCTGATCGTCACCACCGGCACGCCGCGCCCCGCCATCCAGCCGATCGCGCGCGCCAACGCCGTCGCGCTGCCGCCCGCCGGATCGTCGCCATAGATATCGGCGACGAGCAGCGCGGCGCCGGGCGCGCCGCCGTTGACCGGTCCGCGCCCCGCCGCGAGCGAGGCGACCGCCGTGCCGTGCGCGCTCGCGGCCGGAGCACCGCGCGCAAAGCCGCGCTGTTCGACGCCGCCGAGCGCCGGGTGCGCGGCGACGCCGCCGTCGATCACGCCGATCGCGGGATTGGCGACGCGCGCGCCCGCCTGCGCGGCCGATGTCGCCGCCGCGAGCGGCGCTGCCGAGCCGCCGGCGAAATGGATATGGTTGGCGGTGATTGTCGCGGCGGGCGCGATCTCCTCGAGCGCCGCCGCCGCCGCGTCGATCGGCATCCCGGCGGGCACCGACAAGGTCACGAAGCCGACCCCGAGATCGCCGATACCGTCCTCGGCGATCAGCCCGAACCCCGCGCCGCGCGCGCGCGCCAGCGCCCGGTCGTCGAAATCGAGCGCGATCAGCCGCCCGCGCACCACCGGACCCGCCTCGCTCATCTCGAGCACGTCGCGGCGGTCGCGGACATAACCGCGCAGCCGCGACAGCCGGTCGCGCACGAGCCGCCCGGCGCGGCGTTCGACGCCCGCCGCCGTCCGGCCGGCCTCGCCGATGACCTCGTCGCCGAGCCGCCCGACGCTGTCGATGACGCCGCCGACCGGCGGCAGCAGCTGCGCGCTCGCCGCGCCAGCGGACAGCAGCGCGGCCAGCGGGACCAGAGCCGCTTTCCATATCGGCCGCCGAAATCGCGCTTTCATAACGTCACCATGTCGCATCCACTCATACCGCCCATGTTGCTTCCTTGCATTTTTTTGCTTGCTCGCGGATTAAACGTCCGGGGCGGGCCGTTTACTCCCTGAAACGGAGACTGTTTTGCGGGCTTTCGAGCGCGACCTTCTTGAGCTCCTGCCGCGATTGCGGCGTTTCGCCCGCTCGCTGACCCGCGACGCGGCCGACGCCGACGATCTGTGCCAGCGCGCCCTCGAACGCGCCCTGCGCTCGCGCGATCAATGGCGGCCCGGAACGAGATTGGATTCATGGATGTACCGGATCATACGCAATGGCTGGATCGACGAAACCCGCGCCCGCTCGCGCCACGCGGCGATCTTCGCGCCCGAAGCCGCTGGCGCGGCCGCCGGCCATGACGGCCACCGCGATATCGAACGCCATGTCGAGATCGCCGATGTCGGCGCCGCGATGGAACGGCTGAGCAGCGAACAGCGCGAGGTCATCGGCCTCGTCCTCGTCGAGGGGCTCGCCTATAAGGAAGCCGCCGCCATACTCGATATCCCGATGGGTACGCTGACCTCGCGGCTGACGCGCGGGCGGCAGGCGCTCGCCGCAATGCTGGAGACGGCATGATGGCCTGGACCGACGAACAGCTGACGGCCTGGCTCGACGGCGAGGCGCCGCCCGAAGAAAGCGCGCGGATCGCCGCCGCGCTCGCCGCCGATCCCGGTCTCGAAGCGCGTCTCGCCGCGCAGCGCCGTCTCAAACAGCGGCTCGATGCGCATTTCGGCCCCGTCGCCCAAGAGCCCGTTCCCGAGCGCTTCCGCGCGCTGCTCGAAAGCGGGAACGAGGACGCCGATGTCGTCGATCTCGCCGCCGCCCGCAGCGCGCGCAGCCAACGCGCGGCGCGAAACTGGGGCCTGCCGCAACTCAGCGCGATCGCCGCGAGCCTCGCCATCGGTCTGCTCGCCGGACAGGCGTTTCTGGCGGCACCCGCCGGCCCCGCGCAAGACAGCGGCGGCGCGCTGATGCTCGCCGCCGATGGTCCGATCGCCGGCGCTCTCGATACCCAGCTCGCCTCGGCGCAAGCAACAGACGCGCCGGTCAGGATCGGCCTGAGCTTCCGCGATTCGTCCGGCGCCTATTGCCGCACCTTCGACGCCGCCGAAATCGCCGGCCTCGCCTGCAAACGCGGCGGCGCATGGCGGATGGCGATCGCCGTCGCCGCCGAAGGCGCCGCGACCCCATACCGCCAGGCGGGCGCGGCAAGCCCGCTCGTCCTCGAACACGCCGAGGCGATGATGACCGGAGACCCGCTCGACGCCGCCGCCGAACGCCGGGCAAGCGAAGCGGGCTGGGATTAACCCCTACTCGGCCCTTACGCCGCCTTCATCTCGCTCAGCGCCTCGTTCTCGATGATCCGCTGCGTCGTATAGACGCGCGCGGCTTCGCTGAGTTCCTTGCCGAGGTGCCAGTCGAGGATCTTCATCGTCTCGGGGACCGGCGGCACGAGCAGGACGTCGGCGCTGGCGAGATTCTGGCGGACGACGCTCGCGCTCGACACCACCATCGAACGCGACATGATCTCGACGAGGCTCGGAAAGGGCGTCTTGGGCTTGCGGCGGAAGATCATGTCGCGAAACAATTGCCACGGCGTCCGCAGCGAATTGTACGGCGCGTCGAGCCGCCAGTCCTCGCCGGCGTCCGAGCGCAGCGAGACGACGACATTGGGCCCCGCCTTCGCCTCGCGCATGATCGTCACCGGGATATTGTCGAGCACCCCGCCATCGACGAGGATGTCGCCCTCGCCGGTGATGAACGGCGGCAGGATCGTCGGCAGCGATCCCGACGCGCGCACCGCATGCCAGAGCGGCCCGCGGCGATGGACATAGACGCTGTTGGTCGAAAGGTTGGTCGACACGGCGAAGAAATTATACGGCAGGTCGGCGATATCCTGGTCGCCGTAGCGCGCCTCGAGCTCGCGGTCGAAGACCCGCGGATCGAGGATCGAATGGACCGGCAGCGTCAGCTTCTTCATCGCCTTGGCGGTGATGAACATCGCCTCCATCTGCTCGACGGTTTCCTGCGGCGCCATCCCGCGCGCCATCGCGCCGCCCATCGCCGCGCCGGCGCTGGTGCCGCCGTAAAAGTCGATCGGGATGCCGTTCTCGATCAGCGCCTGCATGACGCCGAGATGCGCGCAGCCGAGCGCGCCGCCACCCGCGAGGACGACGCCGTTGGCGCGTCCCGAGAGGAAGCGCGCGACGCGCTCGAAATCGCCGTCGCGGGTCAGCGCCATATGGTGATGGAGCTTGACGTTGCGGCTGTCGAGCCAGCGGCCGCTTCCCGAGATCGGCCGCTCGGCGCTTGTCCGCCAGAGCAGCAGCGTGCGGTTGGCGCGCAGGAACAGCGGAATGGCATGGTCCTCGAGCGGCGAGCGCGCGCAGTCCTCCTCGTCGAGCGGCGCGGCGATGATCAGGTCGTCGGCGTTGCGCGCGATCGCGCGGTCCCAGCCTTCGTCGCCGGCGGCGATCAGCATGATCCGCTCGGCGCTGAGTTCGAGCTCGCCGAGCCAGCGGCCGAAGCCTTCGCTTTCGGGTTCGAGGCCGGCGGGCTTGTCGGCGATGCTGACGAGCCGCGGCTCGGAATAGCGCGCGAGCGCCACGCACAGCCTGTGCGCAAAGCCGTCGGGCAGGGCTGTGCCGGCCGCCGGCATGAGCGCGAGAACCTTGCCCGGCTTAGCCTCCATCGCGCGCGCCGATTGCGTCGCCACCGCGAGCCGCGAAGAGACCGCGGCGAGGATCGATTCGGCGATCGCCGGATAGGCGGCGACGACCTCGTCATAGGCCTCTCGGGTCAGCGCATGGACGAGGCTGTCGCGGCTCGCGCGGACGTCGGCGGTGCGCACCCCGCCCGAGAAGAACGCCAGTTCGCCGACCGGCTCGCCCGAACCGATCTCGGCGACCACCCGGCCGTTGGCGAGCTGGACGAAAAACCGCCCGGTCGACACCAGATAGAGCGCGTCGGCCTCCTCGCCCTGACGCACCAGATAATCGCCGCCGCGCAATATCCGCGGCTCGGCCGCGCGCGCGAGCGCCGCCAGCCCGGCCTCGTCGAGCCCGGCAAATGCCTCGACCTTGGAAAAGTCGTTCGCCATTCCCTCTCCCCCGAAGGCCCGCCGTCCCATGCGCGCCCCGCTGTTGTCTCACCGGCAAGGGTCTAGCCTTTTTTCCCGGCGAAAGGAAACCGGTTGGTCGCGGTCCAAATCCTCCCCATCTTCGGATGGGGAGGGGGACCATGCGCAGCATGGCGGAGGGGTATTTTCATCGTCAGCGCGGGAGACCCGCGGCGATCCTCTTCCCTCTCCGTCATTGCGAGGAGCGGAGCGACGAAGCAATCCGGAACCGCGCCCCGCCGCATTTACATCGCGCGCATATCCGCTAAACCTCGCCGCCAAATCTCGAACAGGATCGACGGGGAGCAAAGAGCATGGCGGCGCCGCAAGCGGTAACGGGTTGGGAAGCGACGATCGACCGGGTCGTCAACGTCTCCGATTTCATCTGGGGCGGGCAATGGAACGGCGCCGAAGTGCTGCCGATTCCGCCGATGGTGATCGTCCTTTTGGGCGCCGGGCTCTATTTCATGATCGGGCTCAAGGGCTATCCGATCCGCAAGCTCTTCCCGGCGATGGCCGCTCTGTTCACCAAGTCGGGCAAGCAGGGGGCGGGCGAAATCTCGCCCTTCGCCGCGCTATCTACGGCGCTGTCGGGTCAGGTGGGCACGGGTAATCTCGCCGGGGTGGCCACCGCCATCACTCTGGGCGGACCGGGTGCAATCTTCTGGATGTGGGTCACCGCCCTGTTCGGCATGGCCTTGGCCTTTGCCGAAGGCTCGCTCGCCGTGCGCTTCCGGGAACAGGCCGAAGACGGCACCTATCGCGGCGGGCCGATGAGCTACATCACTTACGGCCTCGGCTCGAAATGGAAGTGGCTGGCGATCCTCTTCTGCCTCGGCACCTTGTTCTCGGCGGTCGTCACCGGCAACGGCATCCAGGCCAACAGCCTCGGCGACAGCGCCAACGAACTCTTCGGCGTCGACGAATGGGTCGGCGGGCTGGCCGCCGCGATCGCGGTGTTCGTCGTCAT
>CAYQVL010000120.1:0-6080 GCA_964420825.1 uncultured Sphingomonadaceae bacterium | reverse complement strand
GAACAGGTAATCGACGGCAAGGGCTGGCGCTCCGGCGCTCCGGTCGAGCGGCGTCAGCTCAGCCAATGGTTCCTCAAGATCACCGATTTCGCCGAAGATTTGCTCGCCGGACTCGATGGCCTCGATTCCTGGCCCGACAAGGTCAAGCTGATGCAGCAGAACTGGATCGGCAAGAGCGTCGGGCTCAAATTCCGCTTCGCGCTGAGCCAGCCTGTCGCCGGACAGAGCCAGATCACCGTCTTCACGACGCGGCCCGACACGATTTTCGGCGCGAGCTTCGTCGCGGTCTCGCCCGATCATCCGCTCGCCACCGCGCTCGCCGAAAAACGCCCTGAAATCGGCAAGTTCATCGCCCAGTGCCAGGCTGGCGGAACATCGGCGGCCGACATCGAAAGCGCTGAAAAGCTTGGCTTCGACACCGGGTTAACCGCCGCCCATCCGTTCGAGCCCGAATGGGAACTGCCGCTCTATATCGCCAATTTCGTGCTCATGGGTTACGGCACGGGCGCGGTGTTCGGCGTTCCCGCGCACGACCAGCGCGATCTCGATTTCGCGCGCAAATACGGCCTCCCGGTCCGCCGCGTCATCGCCGAGGGCGAGGAAAAGTCGGCCGAATATACGGGCGACGAGGCGTTTACCGGCAGTGGCGCGCTGATCAATTCGCGCTTTCTCGACCGCATGGATGTGGACGCCGCCAAGGCCGCGGTCATCGCGCGCGCCGAGAGCGAGGGCTGGGGCGAGGGCACAACGGTCTGGCGGCTGCGCGACTGGGGCGTTTCGCGCCAGCGCTACTGGGGCACACCGATTCCGATAGTCCATTGCGAGAGTTGCGGCCCCGTCGGCGTGCCCAAGGATCAGTTGCCGATCGTCCTTCCCGAAGACGTCGACTTCGAGACACCGGGCAACCCGCTCGATCGCCATCCGAGCTGGAAGCATGTCGATTGCCCGCAATGCGGCAAACCGGCTCGGCGCGAGACCGACACGCTCGACACGTTCGTCGATTCAAGCTGGTATTTCATCCGCTTCGCCAGCCATCCGGATGACAAGCCTTTCGACAAGGCCGAAGCCGAAGCCTGGCTTCCGGTCGGCCAGTATATCGGCGGCGTCGAGCATGCGATTCTCCACCTGCTCTATGCGCGTTTCTGGACACGCGCGCTCAACCGGATGGGCAAGCTCGACGTCAAGGAGCCCTTTGCCGGGCTTTTCACGCAGGGCATGGTAACGCACGAAACCTACCAGGCCAGCGATGGCAGCTGGCTTTCGCCTGACGAAGTTCGCAAGAGCGGCGAAGATTGGATGACGATCGCCGATGGCGCGCCGGTAACGCCGGGCCGCATCGAGAAGATGTCGAAATCGAAGAAGAACACCGTCGATCCCGACCCGATCATCGACCAATACGGCGCCGATGCGGTGCGCTGGTTCATGCTGTCCGACAGCCCGCCCGAGCGCGATCTGCCTTGGACAGAGGCCGGAATCGAGGGCGCGTGGCGCTTTATCCAGCGGCTTTGGCGGCTGATCGACGGCGATGAGGACGGAGATGGGACCGATAAGGATCTCGACCGTAAGCTTCACCGGACGATCGCCGGAGTAGCCGAAGATATCGAGGCGCTATCGTTCAATAAGGCTGTCGCCAAGATCCACGAACTGGCCAACGCCATCGAAGGGGCGCATCCCGGCGCGAGCCGCATCACTGCAATCCGCACGCTCGTTCGCCTCATCGCGCCGATGGCGCCGCATCTCGCCGAAGAAGGCTGGGCGAAGATGCGCGAAGCCGGACTTGTCGCCGATGCGGCTTGGCCCGAAACCGATCCCGCGCTGCTCGTCGATGACGAGGTGACGATCGCGGTTCAGGTCAACGGCAAATTGCGCGATACGCTGAGCGCCGCCAAGGGCATGCCCAAGGCCGATCTCGAGGCGCTGGCGCTGGCTTCTGACAAGGTGGCGCGGCAGCTTGACGGCACACCGCCCAAAAAAATTATCGTTATCCCCGATCGTCTGGTAAATATCGTCGCATGACCAGCTCGCCTCGCCATTTATCCGTTCGCGCTCATGGCAAGGCCAACTTGACCGCAGCCATTTTGTTCATGCTCGTCATACCTGCCCTGCTCACCGGCTGCGGCATGCGGCCGCTCTATGGCGGCGCCGACAGCCCCGCGAGACAGACGCTCGGCGCGGTCGAGGTCGGCGATATTCCAGGACGCGCGGGCTATCTGATGCGCGGCGCACTCGCCGAGCGGCTTGGCGCGGTCGCGGGCCAGACCCCGCGGTACCGGCTGGAGGTCGAGCTCGACGATCAGATCACCGGCTTCGGCGTGCGCGCCGACAATGCCGTAACGCGCGAACGGCGGACGCTGCGCGCGCGCTATCAACTCGTCACGACCGACCGCGGCACCGTGTTGCTCGACGCCACCGCAGGCTCCGATGCGGGCATCGACGTCGTTTCATCCGAATATGCGACGATCGCCGCCGAAGACACCGCGCTCGAACGGCTGACCGCCGAGGTCGCCGACCAGATCGTCGGCCGGATCGCGCTTTATGCCACACGGCGCAATGGCCCGGAGAACGACACCGCCACCGAAGGCGTACAGTGAAGGCCGAACGCGACGCCGTCGAACGCGCATTTGCGGCGCCGGACGGCGATATCCGGCTATACCTGCTCTACGGCCCCGATCGCGCCGGCTCGGAAGCGCTTTGCGCTAAGCTACCCGCGGCGATGGGCGAGGATGCTGAGCGCATCGACCTTTCGGGAAGCGAGCTCAAGACCGATCCGGCGAAGCTGGCTGACGAGGCCGCTTCGATTTCGCTGTTCGGCGGCAAAAGCTACATCCGCATTGATCCCGCCGGAGACGAGATTGTCGCGGCGGTCGAAGCGCTGCTCGAAGCACCGGCTGCGGGCAATCCGGTCGTCGCCATCGCCGGCGCGCTGCGCCCGACCAACAAGCTCGCCAAGCTTGCGCTGGCATCGAGGGCGGTCATGGTCTTTGCCAGCTACCCGCCCGAGGGACACGACGCCGACCGGATGGTTGTCCAGCTCGGTCAGGACACTGGCCTGCAGATATCGCCGGATATCGCGCAGCGGCTCGGCGCGGCGTGTAACGGCGACCGCGCGATCCTTGCCTCGGAACTCGCCAAACTCGCGCTCTATCTCGACGCCGCGCCCGACCGGCCGCGCGTGCTCGACCATGAGGCGCTCGAGGCGGTCGGCGCGGGTCATGACGAGGGCGATCTTTCGCGGCTTGCCGATCTCGTGCTTTCGGGCCGGCTCGACGCGCTCGATCACGAACTGATGCGGCTCAAGACGGTCGGCATCGAGGGCGTGACACTCGTTCGCGCCGTACTCAGACGGCTGCTGCTGCTCGCTCGGCTGCGCGCCGACGTCGAGCGCGGCAACAGCGCGCAATCGGTGATCGCAAAGGCTGGTCGCGCGATTTTCTGGAAGGAAAAGGGCTCGATCACCCGCCAGCTTCAGCACTGGCGCGCCGACGCGCTCGCCACCGCGATCGACCGCGTCGCTGGCGCCGAACGGGCGTTCAAAAGCAGCGGCGGACCCGGCGCGATTGCGGTCAACGACGAACTCTACACAATTGCGCGCAAAGCGCAGTCGCTGCGCTAAAACGCTCCGCCGCTCAACCGCAGGCAAATCAGATCGAGCTGGTCGAGCGTACTATAGTCTAGCCTAACCGCCCCGCCCCTGCCCTTGTAGTCGATCCGCACGGTCAGGCCCAGCGCGTCGCCGAGCCGCCGTTCGAGCGCGAGGATGTCGGCGTCGCGCTCACTGGCAGGCGCCTTGCGGGCGCCGCCGGGCTTGGCTTCGCGCGCCAGCGCCTCGGCGTCGCGCACCGACAGCCGGCGCGAGATGATCGTCCGGGCGAGCCTTTCGGCATCGGGCGCCGAGATGATCGCGCGGGCGTGGCCCATGTCGAGTTCTCCTTCGACGACCATGTCGCGGATGCTCTTGGGAAGATCGAGCAGACGCAGCAAATTGGCGACATGACTGCGCGACTTATGGACCAGACGGGCAAGCGCCGCCTGGCTATGGCCGAAATCCTCGATCAGCCGGTGGTAGGCCTCGGCTTCCTCGATCGCGTTGAGATCCTCGCGTTGGATATTTTCGACGAGCGCGATCTCGAGCGTTTCGGCGTCGTCGAAATCGCGGACGATTACGGGGACATCGTGAAGCTGCGCCTTTTGCGCTGCGCGCCAGCGGCGCTCGCCGGCGACGATCTGATAGCGCGAACCGAGCGGACGCACGACGATCGGCTGGATCATCCCGCGCGCGGCGATAGACTGGGCCAGTTCGCCGAGCGCATCCTCGTCGAAATGGCGGCGCGGCTGATCGGGATGCGGTGATATGCGATCGACTGGGAGCATCTGGACCGAGCCGTCGTCGGGCGCGGGACCCGAAACCGGCGCCTCGCGCTCGACCTCTCCCATCAGCGACGAAAGCCCGCGACCGAGCCCGCTCGGTTTTTTGTGGAGCGGGGCCTTGGCGGGGGCGTCGGTCTGGCTGGTCATGGTCGTTTCCTCACGCGGCTTTGGCTTTTTTGGGCAATCGCGCGATCGTTTCGCTGGCGAGCGCCATATAGGCTTCGGAGCCCGGGCAGCGGTAATCGTAGATCAGCGCCGGCAGGCCATGGCTCGGCGCTTCCGACAGGCGGACGTTGCGCGGTATGACCGTTTTGAAGACGAGTTTGCCGAGCACGGCGCGAACATCGTCGGCGACCTGGCCTGAAAGATTGTTGCGCCTGTCATACATCGTCAGGACGACGCCGAAGATCGAAATATCGGGATTGAAGCGCGCTCTCACGCGTTCAACTGTCTGTAAAAGATGACTTAACCCTTCAAGGGCGAAAAATTCGCATTGCAGCGGCACGAGTAGCGAGGGCGCGGCGACGAGCGCGTTTATTGTCAGCAGGCCGAGCGACGGCGGGCAATCGATGAGACAGATATCCCAGCGCCCCGGTGGCGCCTGTGACAAAGTTCGTTCGAGTCGGTGCGTACGCTCTTCATAGTCTACAAGTTCGATCTCGGCACCCGAAAGATCGACGGTCGCGGCGACCAGATCGAGTCGCGGCACGCGCGTTGCGATAGCGGCTTCCTCCACAGTCGTATCGCCGGTCAACACATCGTAACTGGAATGCGCGCGCTCGGAATGCGGAATGCCGAGCCCGGTCGAAGCGTTGCCTTGCGGATCAAGGTCGAGAAGCAGGACTTTCCAGCCGCTTGCCGCCAGTGCCGTAGCGAGATTGATCGCCGTCGTCGTCTTGCCGACGCCGCCCTTCTGGTTGGCAATCGCGATACGGATCATTGGCGTCTCCTGGCCCTATGCCGCGCGCGACAAGTATCGAAGCGTCGGGACTCGTCGCGCTTTTCACTGTCTTGAATTGGCCTTGCCACGATCCGGCAATCGCTTCCAGCTCCTCATCCACAGTTTTGCCCTTTGGAAGCAGCCACCAAGTATCGGCGTGAGCAAAACGGTTCGCGAGGCCCAACAGTTTGGGGAGCGGTGCGAAGGCGCGCGCGACGATGACGTCGAACGGCGCAGTGGCGACGCGCTCTATCCGCTTCGCCTCAATGCTCACGCGGTCGGAAAGACCAAGAGCACCGACGGCTTCGGCGAGGAAGGCAGCGCGACGGGTTCGCGACTCGACGAGCGTCATCTTCATATCGCCGATCAGGGCCAATACGATCCCGGGCAGCCCGGGCCCCGATCCAAGGTCTAGCCATGCCGCGCTGCGGACTTCGGCGGGTGCGAGCGTGAGCAGTTGGGCCGAATCGCGGATATGGCGGTCCCAAAAGTTCCCGATGGTCGAATGCGCGATGAGGTTTTGGCGGCGCGCTTCGTCGAGCAGTAGCTCGGAGAAGAGGTCAAGCGACGCGAGTGTTTCACGTGAAACATCGAAGTGCTCGGCGAGCCAGGCCCTTACCTCGCCTTCTGTCACGCCGCGCGCTTGCGCGAATGGACGAGGATCGCGGCGAGCGCAGCCGGCGTAATCCCGCGGATTCTCGAAGCTTCGCCGAGCGTTGTCGGGCGCGCGCTGGCGAGCCGCTCGACCATCTCGTTCGATAGTCCCGCGATC
>CAYQVL010000119.1:0-6094 GCA_964420825.1 uncultured Sphingomonadaceae bacterium | reverse complement strand
CGATGACATGCATCAGCCGCGTCGTCGTCTTGAGCCATTCGCACGACATGCCGATTCGCGTGATCGCGTCGATCTCGCCCGGGGCGCGCTCGGGGTGTGTTTCGAAATAGTCGCGCGCCTCATCGGCGAGCAGCATCGATTCCGCGTACAGGCTTTCGACCAGTCTGCCGCGGATCAGTGCGGTAGAGCCGCGGTCAAGGGGATCGTTCTCATCCATTACGCCCATGTTGCACGCGCGCTGCGAAACGCCAATCGCCGATCGTACCGAAAACCTGTGCCAAATCTGGATTGGAGCACGCGCGCCCGGCGAGTCGCGGCCTGCAAAGCCGTCAGGCGATGATGTCGGGATGGAGATGGTCCTCGAGCCAGCAGATGTGGTCGCGCAGGAACAGCTTGCGCTTTTTCAGCCGCGCCATTTGCAGCTGGTCGGTGACCGGCCGCGCGCTCAGCGCGTCGATCGCCGCATCGAGGTCGCGATGCTCGGTCCGCGCGTGCTCGAGCCGTTGGGCAATGTCGCTCAGCGTCATCGCGCCGCTATTCCATTCCCGCCGGTCTCGCGCAAGCCGCGCGCGGCAACGGTTCGTCGCGCGACCGGCGGCGATCGACGCATGACGCGAAACTCGGGGGAGACAAATGCGTCGCCCTGTGTTTTAAATTGACTGTCCACAACCAAAGCGAGGTTAGAATGACGCACCCTCATGTCGCAGCACTCCAGGCCAGACATCATGAAATCGACGATCTGATCGCGACCGAGGAACGCCGTCCTGCGCCCGATACCGCGCGGATTGCCGAGCTCAAGAAACGCAAGCTCAAGGTCAAAGAGGAAATCGCCCAGCGGTAGGCAGGGCGTTATGGGCGGATAGCCGCCCTACGCCTGGTCGAGCTCAACGCGTGTTCACACCAGGCCGCGCATAGTGCTCGACCTTGCGCAGCGTATAGGGTTTTTCGACTTCGGCCGCGCCGATCGGCCGGCGAACGATCTTGGGGTCGATCGGCGAATCGAACGCGATGCCGAACTGGCGGTCGTTGGCCCAGGCGACGCGTCCCGCCACCAGGCCGAGGTTGCGCAGCTCGATCCGCACCTTCTGGCCGTTGGCCACCGAGGTATTGGGTTCGGCCATCAGCCCGCCCGCCGAAAGATTGCGAATGCGCACGTCGATCGGCTTGGTCGAATCTTCGAGGTAGAGCTGCCCGGCCATGAACAGGCTGTCACGATCGACCTTGCGCGCGCCCTCGCCCTCTTGGGCAGGCGCGGCCTCGGTCTGGATTTTGTCGTGAAAGCTCATGGTCTGTTCGGTGCCCTCATGCTCGTGCCACTCAGGTCTAGTCCGTGTCTTTTTATAAATGGTAAACTTGCGGCAAATAAGCCCGAGTTTCGCGCCCGTCAGATGTCGCGCGAAACGCGCTCGTTGCGCTCGTGGCGCTCCTGCGCCTCGACCGTCATCGTCGCGATCGGACGCGCGGTCAGCCGTGCGAGCGAGATCGGTTCGCCGGTCACCTCGCAATAGCCGAATTCGCCCTGGTCGATCCGCCGCAACGCCGCGTCGATCTTGGCGATCAGCTTGCGCTGGCGATCGCGCGTCCGCAATTCGATCGACCAGTCGGTCTCGCTCGACGCGCGATCGGCAAGATCGGGTTCGCGCAGCGGTCCGTTCTGGAGCTCGGCAAGCGTCGTTTCGGCTTCGACGAAAATCGACTTCTTCCACTCGGTCAGTAGCTTGCGGAAATATTCGAGCTGGCGCGGCGACATAAACTCTTCGTCGGCCGACGGAACATAGTCGCCATCGATATCGGTCGGCACTCCAGGTAATGTCGCGCCGTTCTTGCTCACCGCAACTTCCGCTCCCATTTCGCTCTCCCCGATCGCTGGATGCGCCGGTTTTCCGGTCGCCTTCGTCCCTTTGCAGCGCGCCTATAGCCTTGTGATTTCAACAGTTCAACCGCGCACCGCGTTCGCCGCCATAGTCGAATGAAATTGACGCGGCGATGAACGGGTCGCGCAATCGCGCGACTCGCCTCGAACGGCAACGATCGCGGTATCGAACGCGACCTTCGCCGCTGTTCGAACGGGAATTTGGGAACAATAACTGTGCGTCACAGCGTCCGGTTTTGGTACATCGATCGCCGCCGAGGCACTTGGTGGGTGCAATTGTTAGGGTTTTCGAGCAACAAGACGGTTAATGGCGTTGCAGCCATGATCCGGGGGGACCATCGTTTAGTCCCAATCAACCGCGGCGACGGTGATCGGACGCTCTCTTGGCGTCTTTGTGATTGCCCGATCCGCTAAAGCGAGTGGTGAACCATGTCAGTACGGATGGCCTTGGCGAAATTATGCGCCTGCACCTGCGGCGGAGCGCTGATCGGTGGCGGGGCGGTACATGTGGCCGATACACCCTCGGCGCAGGAACGCTCCTATAACACGAAGGGCTCGGTCAAGAAGGTCCGCGTCATTCGCAAGGGCGCACCGCCGCGTCAGGCCAAGCGGATTCGTCGCGTGATCGCGCGCCAACCGGTCACGACCTGTCCGGCTCCCAAGGTGACCGTCGTCACCACGGCGCAACCGCCCGCTCCCATCCCCTATGTCCCGCTGCCCCCGCCAGGCAATTTCGACTATAGCGGCGGCGGCACGCCGATCGTGATCGGCGGCAGCAGCGGCGGGTTCTTCGGCGGCGGCGGGTTCTTCGGCGGCTTCTTCGGCGGATCGTCGAGCGGCGGCAACAGCGTCGTCATCTCGTCCTCGTCGACCGGCGGCGTCAGCACCTCGACATCGGGCGGCAGCACCTCGACATCGGGCGGCAGCACCTCGACATCGGGCGGCAGCACCTCGACCTCAAGCGGCGTCAGCACGTCGACCGGCGGTGTCTCGACCTCTACCGGCGGCGTTTCGACCTCGACCGGCGGCGTTTCGACGTCGTCGGGCAACGTCAGCACGTCTTCAGGCGTGAGTACGTCCTCAGGGGTCAGCACCTCTTCGGGCAATGTCAGCACCTCGTCGGGCAACAATGCCTCGAGTTCGTCGGCATCGTCGAGCTCGTCATCCGCGGCAAGCTCGTCCTCGTCGAGCGGCAGCTAGTCGGGCGGCAAGCCTCCGCATCGCCCGCCACCTGGCGGATCGTCGAGCTTCGGTTCGTCGGCCAGCTCATCGGCGAGCAGCAGCGCCTCTTCGTCGGCTTCGTCGTCGGCGAGCTCGTCGGCTTCGTCTTCGGCGTCGTCGTCATCGTCTTCGGGCGGCGGCTCTTCGTCCGGCGGCCCGCCGACCGACGTTCCTGCTCCGCCGATGGTCCTGCTGTTCGGCGCGGCCGCAGCGGCGCTGGTCGGACGCCAGCGGCTCAAGGCGCGCAAGGGTGCCGAAGGCGCCGTCGTCTAGGACATATCCAATCGCTTTCCCGGCTCTCTCACTGGCAGCCGCGAATCGAGAGGGGAGCGACCGCGAGGCCGCTCCCCTTTTTTAGCGTGATTGTCGCGATCAGCTGGCGGCGATGATCTTTTCGATCTCGCCGAGCGGATGGCCGGTGAGATCCTTGTCGATTTCGCCGACGAGACGCTTTTCGACCTCGCTATGATAATGTTTGCGCAGTTCGCCCAGCGTCCGCGGCGGCGCGACGATGATCAGCTTGTCGAAATCGTTGTTGAGCGCGCGCATCTTGAGCAGGTCGGCGGTCTCGCTGGCGAAGCGGTCCTCGGCCAGCTGGTGGAAATCGGTGTCCTGGTAACTGCTCCCGCCGGGCGAACCCGAATTGCCGACATGGCCGCTGCGATTGGCCTTGAGTTCGCCGTTCGAGGGATTGTCCTGGCTGCGCTTGCGCTCGACCTGGAGGTTGGGATGTTCCGAATCGCCTTCGTTGCGCAGGAACAGCATCTTCCCGCCGTCGGCTACGACGACAAATCCGTCATGGGGTATGTGCATTATGGTCTCCTTCTAAATGCACCAACGCGCCGACGTGGCAGCGGGTTGCACCCGCCCGCGTGCGCGGCCATAGGATTGGCCATGCACGACATCCGTTTCATACGCGAGAACCCTTCCGCCTTCGACGCCGGCCTCGCCCGGCGCGGGGTCGATCCCGCCTCGGCCGGCATCGTCGAAATCGACGCCGCCTATCGCGCGGTGGTGACCGAGGCGCAGGAGGCGCAGGCCGCGCGCAATGACGCATCGAAGGCGATCGGCGCGGCCAAGGCGGCGCGCGACGAGGGCAAGGCGAGCGCGCTGATGGCCGAAGTCGCCGGACTCAAGGACCGGCTCGCCGATCTCGACGCGCGCGAAAAGGAGCTTGGCGCCCGGCGTGACGCGGTGCTCGCCGCGCTGCCCAACCTGCCTGCCGACGACGTGCCGCAGGGCGCCGACGAAAGCGACAATGTCGAGATCGACCTGTGGGGCACGCCGCGGTCGTTCGATTTCGCTGCTCGGGACCACGCCGATCTCGGCCCCCCGCTCGGTCTCGATTTCGAAACCGCGGTCGAAATCGCCGGCGCGCGCTTCGCGCTGCTGCGCGGCCAGATGGCGCGGCTCAACCGCGCGCTCGGCCAGTTCATGCTCGACCGCCAGACCGGGGATCAGGGCTATACCGAATGCGTCCCCCCGCTGCTGGTGCGCGACGAGGCGCTGTTCGGCACCGGCCAGCTGCCCAAATTCGCCGAAGACCTGTTCCACACCACCGACGGCCGCTGGCTGATCCCGACCGCCGAGGTCAGCCTGACCAACATCGTGCGCGAGCGCATACTGGCCGATGTCGACCTGCCGCTGCGCTTTACCGCGCTCACCCCGTGCTTCCGTTCCGAAGCCGGCGCGGCGGGCAAGGACACCAAGGGCCTCATCCGCCAGCACCAGTTCGACAAGGTCGAACTCGTCAGCATCGTCCGGCCCGAGGACAGCGAGGCCGAGCACGAACGCATGACCGGCGCCGCCGAGGCGATCCTCCAGGCGCTCGACCTGCCCTATCGCAAGATGTTGCTGTGTACCGGCGACATGGGCTTTTCGGCGAAGAGGACCTACGATCTCGAAGTCTGGCTGCCCGGCCAGGACGCCTATCGCGAGATTTCGAGCTGCTCGAACTGCGGCGATTTCCAGGCGCGCCGGATGAACGCTCGCTACCGACCGGAGGGCGGCAAGGGCACAGCCTTTGTCCACACGCTCAACGGTTCGGGCCTTGCGGTCGGCCGGACGCTCGTCGCGGTGCTCGAAAATTACCAGCAGGCCGACGGCGGCGTCGTCGTTCCCGATGTCCTCAAGCCATACATGGGCGGCATCGAACGGCTCGTCCCCGACGCGAAGGCCGGCTGATGCGGATCCTCCTGACCAACGACGACGGCGTCCACGCCCCCGGCCTCAAGGTGCTCGAAAGCATCGCGCGCCAGTTGAGCGACGACATCTGGATCGTCGCCCCGGCCGAGGAACAGTCGGGCGCAGGCCATTCGCTCACGCTGTCGCGCCCGTTGCGCGTGCGCAAGCACGGCGAGAAGCATTTTTCGGTCACCGGCACGCCGACCGACGCGGTGATGCTCGCGCTCGGCGAGATCATGGACGAAAAGCCCGACCTGATCCTTTCGGGCGTCAATCGCGGCGCCAACCTCGGCGACGACGTGACCTATTCGGGCACCGTCTCGGCCGCGGTCGAGGGCGCGCTCGCCGATGTCCGCTCGATCGCGCTGAGCCAGGTCACGACGCGCGAGAACATGGGCAACGACGTACCCTTCGCCGCCGCCGAACACTGGGGCGCCGATGTCGTGCGCAAGCTCGTCGACATGCCGTTTGCCAAGCGTACGCTGATCAACGTCAACTTTCCCGCCCTTCCCGCCGCCGACGTCGAGGGGATCCGCGTCGCGCGCCAGGGCTTCCACGATTACAGCCGCGGCAGCATCGTCAAGGGCCGCGACCCGCGGGGCTTTCGCTATTACTGGTTCGGGCTGCAGGCGGTCGAACATACGCCGGGCCGCGAAAGCGATCTCGAAGCGATCGCCGACGGCTATATCGCGGTCACCCCGCTCCACCTCGAACTGACGCACTATCCATCGATGGACGCGCTCGCCACAAGGTTTGCCGACTGATGCCGGCCCCGCGCAAACAACTGGTCCAGGGGCAATACGATACGCTGTCGCG
>CAYQVL010000118.1:0-6129 GCA_964420825.1 uncultured Sphingomonadaceae bacterium | reverse complement strand
AACAAGGACGACGAACACTCGTCATTGCGAGGAGCCGAAGGCGACGAAGCAATCCAGCGTGACGCACACTGCCCTGGATTGGCTGGCCTTCGGTCGCCTTCGGTCCGATGCGCTCGCAACGACGGTGGCTATCCGACGGAAACCGGTTTTTTCCTGCCCTATAGCCCCCAAATACGATAAATGGATCGGCCTCACGCAATGCCATGGAGCCCATGCCATGGCCATCCCCGTTGCCGAACGCATCCCGAAGACATCGTCGCCTGCCTCGCTTATGCGGCCGACGCCGCCGGGCATCCGGTCGTTCTCGCGGCTGAATGAAATTCCTCGTCGACGCGCAATTGCCGCCCGGGCTTGCCGGCTGGCTCGAAGCGCGCGGGCATGAGGCCGGGCATGTCCATGCCGTGCTTCCTGGAGCGGCGCCCGATGCCGCGATTGCCGGGCGCGTCGAGGCGGCGGGGCGGCGCTGATCTCGAAGGACGAGGATTTTCTGACGCTGCGCCTGCGCGATCGCTTCGCGCTGCTCCGGCTGCGTTGCGGCAACACCACCAACCGGACGCTGGCCGCGTGGCTGGATAAGCGGTGGCCCGAAGTCGAGAGCCTGCGCGAGGCGGGCGAGCGATTTATCGAGCTGCGCTGACGCTGGCCTTCCCCCTCTCTGGCTGCGACCAAACACCTAGGTCTGCCGCTCTATTTTTCGGGATTCACAATCGCAGACTTGAAACGCGCTTCGCGGGTGAATATTTCAAACAGGCACGTGGTGGGCGTGCCCCCCTTTCGCCGCCGCGTGCGGGCGCATCGCATGATGCGTTCCCTCCCTGAACCTGGCCGCCTCGCGCGTATTGCGCGGGGCGGTTTTTTATTCGGCGGCCAGCATTTGCGCGGGTGACAGCAGCGTCTCGGTCAACGCATCGGCGACGCGGCCGACAAGCGCCGCAATCGCATCGAATCGCCGTCCCGGCCGGTCAAGAGCGAAATCGAGATAGAGCGAGCGGCAGATCTCGAACTGCAGGGCGTGAATTTCGCGCTCGGGACGGCCATGGCGGGCGAGGATATAGCCTCCGGCATAGGGTTCATTCCGCGCAACCGAAAAGCCCTCTTCGCGGCAAACCGTCGCCGCGCGCGCGCTATAGGCCGGCGCTGCGCTGCGGCCGTCGCGGTCGCCGATGACGATGTCGGCGCCTCTCGCTCGATCGACCGGCGCAAGCGGCGGCATCGAGTGACAATCGAGCAATAAGGCCGCCCCGTACCGGCTTCGCGCCGCATCGAGCGCGTCGGAAAGGGCGGCGTGATAGGGGCGGTGATGGTCGCGGATCCGTGCGGCGAGATCGGTGTTGGAAATCGGCCTGCGATAGATATTGCCGTGCCCCGCCAGCCGGCGAGGAACAAGCCCGAGTCCGCCGCGCACCTTGACGCTCGCATCGAGGCCGGCGCGTACGGGCTGGGGGAATATCATTTCAGGATCGATCTCGCGCTCGGACCGGTTGATATCGATCCATGCGCGGGCGGTTCGGGTGACGATGATCGTGTAGCCGCGCTCGGCGAGCGGCATGACAAGCCCGTCGACATGGCGGTCTTCGAGCGACCGGAGAGCCGCCGGCGTGCATCGGCTGTTCTCGATAAGGGCGGGGGGATAGAAGCGTCCGGCGTGCGGGACCGAGAGGATGACAGGCGAGCGCGGCTGCGCGGGTCCAAGCCGGGTAAGTCCTTGTCGCCCTTCGCCAGTCTTTTCCATGGCCCATCGCTATGGGCGCGGCGCGGCCAACGCAAGTCCACAAGCAAAAGCGGCCCTCGGCTGGAAAATTTTAAGGGGTTGCGACATATACTGATGTGCAGCGACGCCCGGCGCGGCGCGAGACGGCAATTTGGGGCTGGCAATGATTCGTATCCTCCTGGCGGAAGACGATAATTCGATGCGCGAATATCTCGCACGCGCGCTCGAACGTACCGGTTACGAGGTGACGCCGGTCGATTCGGGGCTGGCGGCGATGCCTCTGCTCGAATCGAAAACATTCGATTTGCTGCTAACCGACATCGTCATGCCGGGAATGGACGGTATCGAGCTTGCCCAGGAGGCGGCGAAAATCGCTCCAAAAATGCGCGTCATGTTCATCACCGGTTTCGCGGCGGTTGCGCTCAAGAACAACAAGACGCCGCCGAACGCAAAAGTGCTGTCGAAACCTTTCCATCTGCGCGATCTCGTTCTCGAGGTGGATCGAATGTTCGAAGTGGACGACGCTTCGGGTTTGTAAAAATCAGCGGTTGCGCGGGCGCATGCCCTCGCCTAGAGAGCCGTTCGCGTGGGCGTGTAGCTCAGTGGTAGAGCACTGTGTTGACATCGCAGGGGTCGCAAGTTCAATCCTTGCCACGCCCACCACTTTTCTCCCGGCACCGTAAAATTGATCGCCGATTTGGCAACGCGACGGCGACGGATGTCAAAGGGCCATCATGGCGATCCGGACGGGTCGCAAAAACCGGATCGGCCATGACGGCCCCGGGAGAATGATCGGCTTGGAAGCGTCTCGTCCTCCTGCCGTGCTTTTGGACCGGTTGGCCGTTTGGTCCTGTGACGGGCGTCACACGATTTCGAAAAGACCCGCCGCGCCCATGCCGCCCGCGGTGCACATCGAGACGATCGCATAGCGCACGCCGCGTCTGCGGCCTTCAACGAGCGCATGGCCGACGAGCCGGCTTCCGGTCATCCCGAAAGGATGGCCGATGGCGATCGCTCCGCCGTCGACGTTGAGCTTGTCGGGGTCGATACCGAGCCTGTCGCGGCAGTAAAGGCACTGGCTGGCGAACGCCTCGTTGATTTCGAACAGGCCGATTTCGTCCATCGAAACGCCGGTGCGGTCGAGAAGTTTGGGAATAGCGAAAACCGGCCCGATACCCATTTCTTCCGGATCGCAGCCCGCCGCCTGGAAGCCGCGATAGATGCCGAGAATATCCTTGCCCTCGGACTCGGCCGTGGAGCGGTCCATCAACACTTGCGCCGAAGCGCCGTCCGACAGCTGGCTGGCGTTGCCGGCGGTAATGGTGTTGCCGATGGCGACGACATCGCCGCCCTGCCAAACGGTCTTGAGTCCCGCCAGCGCCTCGGCGGTCGTTCCCGCGCGCAGGCCCTCGTCGCGCGACACCGCCACTGTTTCGGTCCCGGCCTTGCTGCCGTCCTTCTCATAAAGCTGCTTTTCGACGGTGATCGGCACGATCTCGGCATCGAGCCGTCCGGCGTCGGTCGCGGCGACCGCGCGCTGCTGGCTCGCTGCACCGAAAGCATCCTGCGCCTCGCGGCTGATATGATAGCGTTCGGCGACGATCTCGGCGGTCTCGATCATCGGCATATAGGCGTGCGGCACATGCTCGATCACCGAACGGTTGATATGGCGCGGCGCGTCCTTGGTGACGGTCAGGCTGATGCTCTCCATCCCGCCGGCGAGCGCGACATCCATTTCGTCGCAGATGATCGCCCGCGCCGCCATCGCCACCGCGGTGAGCCCCGATCCGCATTTGCGATCAAGCGAGAAGGCCGGCACGCTGTTCGGCACACCCGCGGCGAAAAGCGTCATCCGCCCGACATTCGCGCCTTGCGTGCCCCATTGATTGCCGGCGCCCCAGAAGCTGTCACCGATGCGGCTTGGGTCGATGCCCGCGCGTTCGATCACCGCGTTAACGACATGGGCGCCGAGCACCGGCGCCTCGGTCATGTTGAACGCGCCGCGATAGGCCTTGCCGATCGGCGTGCGTGCGGTCGAGACGATGGCGGCTTCGCGCATGGTTTTATCCTCCTAGATAATCCAGTCGTGATGGACCGCCGCGCGGCGTTTGACGACCATCTCGCTGTGCAGCCGGCGGACCATCTCGCTTCCGGTGCGCTCGAAAAGAAAGGGGAGAAAACCGTGGATCAGGCACGCGAAACCGGTGGTTACCATTCTCAATCCGAATCCCGATGCGGCGACGAAATGCTCGCCATAGCTTTCGCCGATGGCTTCGAGATGCGCGGTCAGTAGCTTGGCCATGATATGTCCCGGTGTGCGAAGTGAGAATCGCCGCAGCTTAGACGAGCGGGTTGCGAAATTCACCCTGTTAGGCGATTGCCGCGCAATAGTCCGGCGATAGGGGAGCGCATACAGCGCGATGATAAGTGCAATTGGCCTGGTCGGCGCGCTCGCGATGCTCATCTGGATGACCGTACGCGGCGTCAATATCCTGATCGCCGGTCCGGTGGCCGCTGCGGTTGTAGCTGCGACGAGCGGGCTCGCCTGGCTGCCGCCGCTTGCCGTCGAGGGCTCGCCCGATTTCGCGACGAGCTATATGGCGGGCTTCACCGGCTTCTTCGGCGACTGGTTCTTGATGTTCCTGCTCGGCGCGATTTTCGGCGAGGTGATGGGTGCGAGCGGAGCCGCGGAGAGTGTCGCGCACTGGATCGTCGAGAAGGTCGGCATCCGCCACGCCGTGCTCGCGGTGGTCGCGGCGTGCGCGGTGCTGACCTATGGCGGTGTCAGCGTCTTCATTGTCGCCTTCTCGGTCTACTCGCTCGCGGTGAGCCTGTTCCGCGAAGCCAATTTGCCCCGCCGTTTCATCCCCGCGGCGCTGACCTTCGGCTCGGTGACCTTCACGATGACGAGCGCCGGCTCGCCCGAAATCCAGAACCTCATCCCGATGCAATATTTGGGCACCACCGCCTATGCCGGCTGGCAGGTCAGCCTCGTCGTCGCGATTTTGATGGCCGGGCTCGGTTTCGTCTGGCTCCAGTGGATGGTGAAGCGCGCGGTTGCGAGCGGCGAGAGTTTCGAGGGCCGCGAGACCGACGATGCGGTCGAGGAGGGCAGGGTGCTGCCCAATGCGCTGCTCTGCCTGCTGCCGCTTATCGCAGTGCTTGGGGTGTTCATGATCTTCCAGTATCCGCAGCGTCTCGGGCCGCTTTCGGCGATCATGCCGCTAGAATCGCTCGACAAATGGGCGCTCGTCGTGGCTCTCGGCGCGGGGACGGTCATCGCGCTGCTCGTCGGCATGCGCGATCGCGCGCGGATGCCCGGCGCCTTTTCGCGCGGCGCGACGGGCGCAGTGGTGGCGATCACCAACACCTGCGCGGTCGTCGGCTTCGGCGCCGTGGCAAGCCTTTCACCGGCGTTCCTGCAAGCGCTCGAAATCGTCCAGAACCTGCCCGGCGATCCACTGATCGGCGCGGCGATCGCGGTTACCGTCATCGCGGGGCTGACCGGTTCGGCGTCGGGCGGGCAGAGCATCGCGCTGCCGCTGATAGCGCCGCATTATATGGCGGCCGGCGCCGATCCCGGCGAACTCCACCGCACAGTCGCCATCGCTTCGGGCGCGCTCGATAGCCTGCCGCACAACGGATATGTCGTCACCACGATCCGCGCGATTTGCGGCGAGACGCATGCCGACGCCTATGCCCCCGTCGGCGCGCTGACGGTGATCGTGCCGGGAATAGGGTTGGTTGTCGCTCTGGCGCTGTTCGCGATATTTTAGAGCTGTGCTCCTGCGAAGGCAGGAGCAAAGAGCCATAGACGCCATCGCCGGCCGCCCCGGGCTGCTGCCTTCGCAGGAGTACGCACGCCCTTCCAGCCTCGCCGCCGCCTTGCTAGAGCGAGGCTTCAACAGGAGAGCCACGCCCCATGCCCGCTGCCCCCAATCTTGATTTCGCGCTCGGCGAAACCGCCGATATGATCCGCGAGACGACGTCGCGCTTTGCCGATGACAAAATCGCGCCGCTTGCGAAGAGAATCGACGCCGAGGACTGGTTTCCGCAAGAGCTCTGGCCGCAAATGGGCGAGCTCGGGCTGCACGGCATTACCGTCGAGGAAGAATGGGGCGGCCTCGGCCTGGGCTATCTGGAACATTGCGTCGCCGTCGAGGAGGTCAGCCGCGCCAGCGCTTCGGTCGGGCTGTCCTACGGCGCGCATTCGAACCTCTGCGTCAACCAGATCCGCCGCTGGGCGAGCGACGAGCAAAAGGCGAAATATCTCCCCAAGCTGATCTCGGGCGAGCATGTCGGTAGCCTCGCCATGTCCGAAGCGGGCGCGGGATCCGACGTCGTGTCGATGAAATTGAAGGCGCAGGCGGTGCAGGGCGGCTTCGTGCTCAACGGCACCAAATTCTGGATCACCAACG
>CAYQVL010000117.1:0-6130 GCA_964420825.1 uncultured Sphingomonadaceae bacterium | reverse complement strand
GCTCCTACAAGGAAGCCAGCGCGATGAAGGGCGATACCTCGCAGAACCTCATCGGCCTGCTCGAACAGCGTCTCGACATGATCGTCTACCGCGCCAAATTCGCGCCGACGATTTTCGCCGCGCGCCAGATCGTCAACCACGGCCACATCCGCGTCAACGGCGTCAAGTGCAACATTGCCTCGCGCCGCGTTCTCCCGGGCGACGAAGTCACGCTCGGCCCCAAGGCGCAGGACATGGCGCTCGTGCTCGAGGCGCAGAGCCTCAGCGAGCGCGACATTCCCGAATATGTCGCTCCCGACGGCGTCGCCAAGGTCACCTTCACGCGCGTTCCGACGCTCGACGAGGTTCCCTATCCGGTCCGCATGGAGCCCAACCTCGTCGTCGAATTCTATTCGCGCTAGGCGGCGATCAGAAGTGAAATGCCCGCCGAAATCGTGCATTGCCTCGCAATACAGGCCGGACTGCGGCGCCATGTAACAAACCGGTCGAGTTTGCAAGAAACACCCGTACACCTATTGCTCACCCGCGCTTCATCCGCACCAGCATCTCGTCGAGCGCCGAGAGGAAGCGCGAGCGGTCGCTCTTAGAAAAGGGCGGCGGCCCGCCGAGCTGATCGCCGCCGGCGCGCAGATCGGCCATGATCGCGCGCGTGGCAATCGCCGCGCCGATCGAATTGGCGGTGAAAGCCTTGCCATTGGGTGCAAGCACATACGCGCCCGCCTTGATACAGCGGTCGGCGAGCAGGATGTCGGAGGTAATCACGACCGTCCCCTCCCCCGCGCGCTCGGCGACCCAGTCGTCGGCGGCATCGAACGCGGCGCTGACGATCTTCCGCGCGATCAGCGGGGAATCGGGAATGCGGATGAAGGCGTTGCTGACGATCGTAACCGGCGCCTCATGGCGGAAGGCGACCCTGTAGATTTCGTCCTTGACCGGACAGGCGTCGGCATCGACCAGAATGCGTATGTTTCGGCCTTCGATCCTCTCCGCCATGCGTCCTCCTTCGCGGCCTGCTTACAGCGGTGACAATATCCGGGCCAGTCGATAGAGCGTCGGGATGAGAAGGCCGGTCAAAATTCTCGCCGTCATCGCGCTCGTCATCGCCGCGGCGGCGCTCGTCAATATCGGTCTCAACAGCGGCTGGTATGCGCAGCGCCAGACTCTCGCCGAGCCGGGCGCCGAGTACGACGTCGTCATCCGCCGCGATAGCTGGGGCGTACCGCACGTCCTCGGCCGTACCGACGCCGACACCGCCTTCGGGCTCGCCTACGCCCATGCCGAAGACGATTTCACGACCTTGCAGGAAATGGTCGCGGCGTCGCGCGGCCGCTCGGGCGAACTGTCGGGCGCCGACGGCGCGGCGCGCGACTATGTCTATCACCTGCTCGGTGTCCGCGCCGATGTCGATGCCGGCTACACCTCCGAAATCTCGGCTGCGACGCGCGCGCTCGTCGAGGCCTATGCCGACGGCCTCAACCTCTATGCCGCGCGCCATCCCGAGGAGCTTCGGCTGCGCGGGCTGTTCCCGCTGAGCGGGCAGGATATCGTCACCGGCTTCGCCTTCAACGCGCCCTTCTTCTACGGCCTCGACCGGACGCTCGGCGCTCTTGCCGCCAATGAGCCTCCGCCGCGCGATGGCGAGATCGCCGGCGAACGCGGTTCGAACGGCTTGGCGGTCGCTCCCTCGCGCTCGGGCGACGGCGCAACGCGGCTGATCGTCAATTCGCACCAGCCCTGGACCGGGCCTGTCGCCTGGTATGAAGCGCATGTCACGAGCGGCGAAGGGCTCGACATGATCGGCGGACTGTTTCCCGGCGCACCGGTGCCGCTCGTCGGCCACAACCGCACGATGGGCTGGGCCAACACGGTCAACCGGCCCGATCTCGTCGACGTCTATCGACTGACACTCGACGAAGCAGGTGACAATTACCGCTACGACGGCGCATGGCGGCCGCTCGAAAAGCGGCGAATCCGGCTCAACGTCCGCTTCGGCCCGCTCGTCGTCCCGGTGCCGCGCACCATCTATCGCTCGGTCCACGGGCCGGTGATGATCAACGACAATGGCGCCTTTGCGATCCGCTATGCCGGCATCGGCGAAATCCGCCAGGTCGAACAATATTACCGCCTCGCCCGCGCCCGCGACTTCGCCGAATGGCAGGACGTCATGCACATGCGCGCGATACCGTCGATCAACTATGTCTATGCCGACGCCGAGGGCCATATCGCGCTCTTCTATAATGCCAGCTTTCCCGACCGCGCCCAGGGCTTCGATTGGCGCGGCGTTCTTCCCGGCGACACCAGCCGGGCGCTGTGGACGCGCACCGCGCCCTTCGCTCAAATCCCCTTCCTGATCGACCCGCCCGCCGGCTATGTCTTCGATTCGAATAACACGCCGTGCATCGCCACAGCGCCCGCCGACGATCTCGATTGCGGCAGCTTCTCGCCGCTGCTCGGCGTCGAGGCCAACACCACCAACCGCATGTACCGCGCCGCCGAATTGCTCGGCGCGCTCGATACGATCGGTCATGCCGAACTGCTGCGCGTCAAATATGACACCGGCTATTCGCGGCGTTCGGCGATCGGGATTTTCCTCGAGCGCATTCTCGCACTCGACATAAGGGGCGATGCGAAGCTGGCCCGGGCGCAAACCATGCTCGCCCAATGGGACTGGAATCTCGACGGTCGCGGCCGCGCCGACGCGCTCGCCGCACTACTCATCCGCCCGATCGCCCGGCAAAGCTATCGCGGACAGGATCTGCCCGATCCGCGCGAAACGCTCGCCGAGGCGAACGCCTTCCTGCGCGAACACCATGGCCGGCTCGATCCGCCGCTCGGCGATCTCCTGCGACTGCGCCACGGCGACGCCGATCTGCCGCTCACCGGCGGCCCCGACGCGCTACGCGCGATCTACTGGACCGAAACCGAGGACGGGGTCGCGCTCGCCGGCATCGGCGACAGCTATATCATGGATATCGCCTGGGATGCCGACGGCCGGGTGAGCTCGCGCAGCGTCCACCAATTCGGCACCGCCACCTCCCGCCCGGCGTCGGCCCATTATGCCGATCAGGCCCTGCTCTTCGCGGCGATGCGGATGAAACCGACCTGGTTCCACGCCGAAGACCTCGCGCGCCACATCGCCTGCCGCTATCGGCCGGGAGACGTCGTGCGCACCGCCGGCGGCGCACGCTGCTCGCGCTAGTTCGAGCCGCCGCCGGGCCCCGCCGCATCGCCGGGGACAACAGCGCCGGGGAAGTTCGGCCCGGCAGGCGGCGCCGGGCCCCGCTCGCGCCGCTCGCCATGGGCCGCACGCGGACGCTGCGACGCCGGCAGCGCGGGGAGCCCCATGGACCGGCGCAGAAAGCTATCGCTTTGCCATAGCAATTGCGCGCGCGCCTCCGAATTGCGCAAGCTGTGATCGAGGCCGTCGAACACGACCAGCTCGCTTGTGGCCCCGGCATTTTCGAGCCGGTTTTGCATCCGCCTAGACTGAGCGATATCGACATTGACGTCCCTATCGCCGTGAAACATCAGCACCGGCACCGTGATCCGCTCGGCATTGGGCGCGGGCGATCCGGCGCGCACGTGCGAACCCTCGCCGATGAACTCGCGCATGTTGGCGCCGCTGATCCATAGCCGCGCCTGACCGCGGAGCAGTTGCAAATCGGTCACCGGCGCGACCGCTACGATCGCCTTGAACAATCCGGGCTCGAATACGCCCGATTGCAGCGCCGCATAGCCGCCATAGGACCAGCCGAAAATCGCCAGATGGTCGGGATCGGCAATTCCTTCGGAGACCAGCCAGCGTCCGCCCGCATCGATATCGCCGACCGCGGTTTCCCAACTTTGAAAGCCGTTCTCGACGAACCAGTCGTCGTCATAGCCCGCCGAACCGCGATAATTGGGCTGGAGCACCGCATATCCCTGATGTGCGAAATACTGCGACAGCCAGTCGAATCCCCATTCGTCGCGCGCGCTCGGTCCGCCATGCGGCATGACGATCGCGGGGAGCCCTCGGGCACCCGCCCGCCCCGGCGGCAACGTCAGGTAACCGGGCACCATCGTGCCGTCGCTCGCGGGATAACGCACCGGCCGGACGTTCGCGAGCGCGATATTTTCGAGCTCGGGCCGGGCCAGGGCAATTTCGTTCAACGCGTTATCGGCCTTCCGAAACACAAAATAGCGACCCGGGTCATTGTCGCTGCTGGCGTGGATCAGGAGGATCGATTCATCCGCCGTCGAATCTATGATGGCGATCTGCGGCAGGCTGGGAATTGCCTGCGACAATGCATCGGCCAACCGGTTATATTCGGGATCGAAATAGATGACCTGACGGCGTTCGTCGGCGAAGCTGACACCGATGACGCGGTTCGCCGGACCGATCCGGACCAGCCCATCGACGTCGACCTCGTCATTTGCGAAGACGAGTTGCTGGTCGAGGCTGCCGTCGAGCGCCATGCTGAACAGCGCCATCCGGCCCTGATGGCGTGCGAAGCCATATGCGACATTCAGGTCGGGATCGACGGCAACGGGCCTGAAGCCTCCCTCGGTCTGCGTATCGTAGCTGCTGAGACCGCGCCATTCGCTTTCGCCGGCCTTGCGATAACGGTAGTTGACGATCGTATCGGCGTAACCGGCGAAGCCGCCGCGTCTGGTTGCCGTCACCATGATGCGTATCGTACCCCGGCCATCGGTTATGTAGCGGCCAACGCCGTCGCGCGGGGCTTCTACCTGGTCCGCCCCACCTGTGCGGGTATCGACGCGAACCACGCCCAACCCCTCTGCGGTGGGGAGCATCCGGGTTGCCCGGCCGCCTCCGCCTTCGGGAATATAGACGCGCGTCGCCAACAGCTCGCCGCCGGCTCCGGGCAACCAATCGATGATCTGCCCGTCGAGCGTCGACAAGCCGAGCGCATAATCGCTTTGCCGCTGGCCGAGGGCGACGGCATTGCCGCCGTCGCTGTCGACGGCCACATGGCGGGTGAAGGGAATTATGTAACCGCTATATTCGATCAGCGAATAGAGCTGACACACCAATCGCCGGTCGGCGACGAATTCGCACCAGTTGATCTCCCACGGATCTCCGTCGGCGCCCGTGGCGAGCTCGGTCCCGCCGGTGGCAAGGTCGGTGACATAGAGCCGCGTCTCCTGACCGGCGCCCGGCGCAATATAGGCGATACTGCCGCCATCGGGCGAAAGCGCGATATCCTGGACGCTCTCGCGCGCGCCAAATGCCGCAGCCGGATTTTCGAGCGCGGTCGGTTGGGCGCCCGCAGGCGCCGCCATCGCGAGCATTGCCAAAAACGCCATTCCTATTCGCATCACCAGCCCCCTGTTATTTGGGCGGCAGCTATATGAGATATGGCGTTATTTTGCAAAATCGGCCGATTCCGCGCGATCGACTGACATTCGCGGTTGCGGAACCCCGCACGCTGCGCTTAGTTAATAAGATAACGGCCCCGCAACGAGGGCCAAGTCAATCGCCTTGGGAGACCGTCTTGAAAATCCGCACCCTTTCGCCAGCCCTCTTGCTGCTTATCTTCGGCGCCTGCGCGCCCATGGCCGAGGCGCCGCAAAGCGTCGGCGCATCGGCCGCCGGCGCGCCCGCCATTTCGGTCGAAACCTTGCGAGAAGTGACCCGGACGCTGTCGTCTGACGAATTCGAAGGGCGAGCGCCGGGCACGCGCGGCGAAGAGCTGACCGTAGCGCTGCTCGCGCAGCGCTTCGAAGCCGCCGGACTGCAACCCGGCAATGGCGGCAGCTGGTACCAGAATGTTCCGCTCGTCGAGATCACCGCCGATCCCGCCACCGCCGCCTTTTCCTATCAGAGTGCGACCGGCGAGACGCCGCTGGCCTATGGCAGCGACATCGTGCTGTGGACCAAGCGCGTCGTGCCGCAGATCGATGTCAGCGACGCCGAAATGGTCTTCGTCGGCTATGGCATCAACGCCCCCGAACGCGGCTGGAACGACTATGAGGGCGTCGACATGGAGGGCAAGATCGCCGTCATCCTCGTCAACGATCCCGATTATCAAAACACCACCAACGACGGCACATTCGATGGCCGCGCGATGACCTATTACGGCCGCTGGACCTACAAGTACGAGGAAGCAGCGCGGCAGGGCGCGGCGGG